>JBIILT010000032.1:0-10182 GCA_044338355.1 Aquirufa sp. | reverse complement strand
ATTTGTCTTGAATCACTAGCCTCGTGGGATTGTTTCACTTAAATACAGTAAAAATGTACGCAATCGTAGAAATTGCCGGGCAGCAATTTAAAGTAGAAAAAGACCGTTCTGTTTACACCCACCGTTTGGCGGGAGAAGAAGGCGCTGCACTGGTTATCGACAAGGTATTACTTGTTGACAATGACGGAAAAATTTCCGTAGGAGCTCCCTTAGTAGCTGGAGCCACTGTTACTGCTAAAATTGTTGCACACCTTCGTGGAGAGAAAGTTTTAGTTTTCAAGAAGAAGCGTAGAAAGACCTATCAGAAGATGAATGGTCACCGTCAAAATTTGACAAAAGTATTGATTGAGTCAATTAACGTTAAATAAGTCTTAAACTAAGCGATTCTTCGGAACGCATAAATAAATAATACCATGGCACACAAGAAAGGCGCCGGATCATCCAAAAACGGTCGCGAATCACATTCTAAACGATTAGGCGTTAAGTTATTTGGAGGTCAAGCAATCATTGCAGGAAATATCATCGTTCGTCAACGTGGTACTGCTCACAATCCTGGCTTAAACGTAGGAATCGGAAAAGATCACACATTATTCGCTTTAGCGGATGGTGTTGTTAAGTTCAAAAAAGGTTTCAAAGGACGTTCATTCGTTCACGTTTTACCTATTTCAGCTGACGCAGCTCCTGCAGATGCACCAGCGAAAGCTCCAGCTAAGAAAGCGGCTCCAGCTCCAGTAGCAGAAGCAGCAGTTGAAGCATCTCCAGTAGCGGAGGCTCCAGCTAAGAAAGCTCCTGTGAAAAAGGCAGCAGCTCCAGCAGCAGAGAAAAAAGCACCAGCGAAGAAAGCAGCTAAGGCTGAGTAATTCACCTCGCATTACATAGGAAACCCGGCATGAAAATGCCGGGTTTTTTTGTTTTTTGGAAACCAAATAGGACTTACCTTTGTTGTAGATTTTAAAATACCCCTCCATGAACACATCGACTACCATCCACATATATACCGAATCCACCCCTAATCCACACTCCATGAAGTTCGTCTTCAACATGGAATTATTACCGGAAGGGATGTCATTCGATTACACCCAACCAGCAGACGGATTAACGAAGGAGAAAAACTCCCCCTTAGCTGTCGCTCTATTCGGATTTGATTTTGTATCCCGCGTTTTCATCACGAACAACTTTATCACCTTGACAAAGACCGAGTCAGTAGCTTGGGAAGATGAATTATTCGGGATTAAAACGTATTTAAAGAAGTATTTCGAAGAGAAACAACCTGTTTTCTCTTTACCAGAAACGGCGATTGCAGATGATCAATCAAACGACACCCCTGCCATCAAGCAAATCAAACAAGCCTTAGACGAATACGTTCGCCCAGCAGTTGAATCTGATGGCGGCGCGATCACGTTCCATTCGTTTGACGAAGCATCAGGTCAAGTAAAAGTCTTATTGCAAGGTTCTTGCTCTGGCTGCCCATCATCCACAATGACTTTAAAGCAAGGTATCGAGGCGTTATTAACGCGTATGGTGCCGGGTGTGAAGGAGGTTGTGGCGGAAGGGGTTTAAAAATCGCTGAAGGCGATTTTTAAACTGAAAGAATAGAGCATAAAGCACAAAGAATAAAGTTGGATTAAAAAAAGGGACCGAGGTCCCTTTTTTTATGATTTATGAAATGCTTTTTAACATTTCACGAAGGCTATCGCCGCAGGCGATGCCATCTTTATTCTTTATGCTCTATGCTTTAATTACGAAATGTTTTTAAATGAAATTTAAAACATTTCGTAATTCCTCCACCTCCCTAAAATTCGCATGCTCCACCTGGTGAGAAACCACTTCGTGAGCCCAAGTCGTGTGGAAAGGAACGTGAATTCCGTGTCCGCCCACTGCTAGGACGGGAAGAATATCTGATTTTAATGAATTTCCTATCATCGTGAAATGGGCAGGATCCACATCGAGGTGTTTGATCAGTTTTAAGTAATCGCTTTCCTGCTTATCCGACATGATTTCGATGTGGTGGAAATATTGCTCCAAGCCAGATTTTGCGAGTTTGCGTTGTTGATCTAACAGGTCGCCTTTGGTGGCTACGACTAAGCGGTATTTCCCTTGAAGTGCTTTTAATACTTCTTCCACACCAGGAAGAATTTCAATATTACGCTCTAATAACTCTTTGCCTAAATTCAGAATCTTTTCGATTCCATCAAGGCCCATCGTGCCTCCAGAAATTTGAATCGCCGTTTCGACCATGGAAAGCATGAAACCCTTGACGCCATAACCGTAAAGTGCCAGGTTATTCATCTCAACTTTGAACAACTCTTGACCGGTGGTGTGAACGGGCAAATAGTCTTCCATTAATGCGCAGAATTTATCTTCTGTTTCTCGGAAGTAGGGTTCGTTCACCCAAAGGGTGTCATCAGCGTCGAATGCGATTACGTGGTTCATATCTTCTAAGTTAAAAAAAGAGTAGAACAATTAAAAAGAGTAGAGATTAGAGAGTATAGAGAAGAGATAAAAATAATCTCTACTCTCTTATCTCCTATCTCTACTCTAAAATTCTACAATCTTTACTCTCTACTCTCTTATCTCTACTCTAAAATCTTTACTCTCTACTCTATTATCTATAATCTAGAAAAGCTCCGCTTTGCTAATATGAAGTTGCAATCGTAATAAAATCAGCCGCCACCAGTGAAGCACCACCGATTAAGCCACCGTCTACGTCTGCGCAAGCGAATAATTCTTTTGCGTTTTTCGCGTTGCAGCTTCCGCCGTATAGGATAGAGCAATTGTCGGCTACGCTTTGGCCATATTTTTTAGCAATGTGTGCACGTAAGAATGCGTGCATCTCTTGTGCTTGTTCTGAAGAAGCAGTTAAGCCTGTTCCGATCGCCCAGATAGGTTCGTATGCGATGACTACTTTTCCGAACTCTTCAGCCGATAAGTGGAATAAGCTTTCCGTTAATTGTTGTGCTACATGGCCTAAGAAATCTGCGCCTTCGCGTGTTTCTAAGCTTTCGCCGCAGCAGAATAAAGGAGTTAAGCCGTTTGCCAAAGCAGCATCAGTTTTAGCGGCTAATTGCTCATTTGATTCAGCGAAGTATTGACGACGCTCTGAGTGTCCTAAGATCACGTATTGTACGCCAGCAGAAGCTAACATGGGAGCAGAAATTTCTCCTGTGTATGCGCCAGAGGCTTTTTCGTGGCAGTTTTGGGCTGCGACAGCTAGGTTAGGGATGCCCTCAATTACTTGATTTACACCTGTTAAATAGAGAGCAGGTGTTGACATAATCACCTGAACATCAGCGGAAACGCTAGACTTCACTAATTCTGCTACTTCTGTAGCTAAAACGAAAGCCTCTTGCGCCGTTTTGTTCATTTTCCAGTTACCTGCAACAATTTTTTTTCTCATACGTTCATCATTTAAGTCCCAAAATTACGAATGCTTTCCGTGGAATGAAAATTACCCAGAAAAATTAGGCCGGATATTTCAGAAGATTCCCACATTTAGCGTATTTTCACACCTTATATGAATGTTAACCTCGCTATGAAAAAAATCAGCACCGGATTACTGCTTTTCCTTTTTAGTTTTCAGGCCTTTTCACAGGATTTATTCCCACATACTCAGCAAAATTGGGTCGATTCCGTTTTCAATTCCTTAAGTGTAGATGAAAAAATTGGGCAATTATTGATGCCTCGTGGAAATGTGGCGGACACCTACGATACGACGCGTTTGTATTCGATCGTGAAAGACTACCATGTGGGTGGCTTTGTCCTGTTTAAAGGACACCCGGTGAAGCAGGCGATTCTAGTGAATGAATTACAACATAGAACAAAAGTTCCGCTGTTTATCGGGATGGATTTAGAGTGGGGTTTGGCGATGCGCTTGGATTCGACGTTCCGTTTTCCGTACCAAATGACATTAGGCGCGATGCAAGGTAATACGGCGCTGATTGAGAAGATGGGGGTTCAAATCGGGGAGCAATGCCGCAGAATGGGCGTGCACATTAATTATGCGCCGGTGGTGGATGTGAATAATAATCCAGCGAATCCGGTGATTAACTTCCGCTCTTTTGGGGAGAATCGGGAGGATGTGACGGCGAAGGCTTTGGCCTATATGAAAGGCTTACAGAAGGCTGGAATCATTACTTCAGCGAAACATTTTCCAGGCCACGGCGACACAGGCGTGGATTCACATCTAGATATTCCGATTCTAAATCATTCGCGTTCTCGTTTAGATAGTTTAGAATTATATCCCTATAAAGAACTGATATCGAATGGTTTACAAGGAGTGATGGTGGGGCATTTGAATCTGCCAGCTTTGGACACGACGGCTTCTCTTGCTTCGACGCTTTCGAAACCGATTGTGACAGGATTGTTACGGGATGAGATGAAATTTCAGGGCCTCGTATTTACGGATGCGATGGATATGAAAGGGGCGACCAAAATGTTCCCAGAAGGGACGGCAAATGTGAAGGCGATCCTGGCGGGCAATGATATTTTGGAGACGTTTGTAGATGTTCCGGCAGCTTTTGATGCAATCAAGAAGGCGTTAACGAACGGCGAAATTTCACAAGATGACATCGATAACCGGGTGAAGCGTATTTTGAATGCCAAAGCTTGGGCAGGTCTCGCCCACTATTCGCCCATCGTCGTAGAGAATTTAATCAAGGATTTGAACCCGATCAAATCGGAGGTATTAAACCGCGAATTTGCGGAGAAGACTATTACTTTACTTAAGAATCCAGGCGAGTTAGTGCCTATTAAAGCGTTAGACAAAACGCGCATTGCAACCCTAGCAATCGGGAAGCCGTCTTACGGTACTAATTTCCCTACGGAGTTCCAAAAAATGGCTAACAACTACGTCGAAATGCCTCATTTCTACGTTGATGAAACGAGTGCGGATACGACAATTGCGCGCATTGAAAATACCTTAAAAACCTATGATGTGGTGTTGATGGGGATTCACAGTATTTCGATTCGCCCGGCGAATAATTATAGTTTGAAGCCGGCGATTAAGACTTTAGTGAATCGTTTTACAACGCCTAAAACGGTAGCAATTCATTTCGCGAACGTGAATACTCTAACGCAATTCGATAGCTTGAAGAACGCTGGTGCCTTAATGACAGCCTACCAAGATGGAATTTCGCAGCAGGAAGCGGCAGCGGAGATTGTCTTTGGGGCGATTCCGGCGACGGGTAAATTGCCCGTCAGTTTGAATGGGACGTATAAGCAAGGAATAGGATTGACGACTACTTCTCTAGCGCGTTTGCAATACAATTTATTGCCAGAGGCAGTGGGGATTTCCTCTGCTTACTTAAATGCGAAAGTGGATTCGATGGCGAAATTAGCCATCGCGGTGAAAGGCGCTCCGGGAGTGGTAGTCTTGATTGCGAAAGAGGGGAAGGTCATTTACCACAAAGCGTTTGGCAACCAGATCTATGAAACGACGGTTCCATTAAAGACGTCTGATATCTTTGATTTGGCGTCTATAACGAAGATCTCCACCTCAGTTCCGGCGCTCATGAAATGGCAAGATGAGGGCAAATTCTCCTTGAAAACCACGATGGGACAACTGGTTCCCTCGTTTGCTAAATCAAATAAATCTGGACTTTTATACGAAGATGTATTAACGCACCAATCGCGCTTAAAGGCCTGGATTCCGTTCTGGATGGATTATATTGATAGTACCGATATGATTTTCCACAGCAAGAAATTCCAGCAAAAATTCACGCAGGACGATGTGAAATATAAATACGTGGAACGTTTCTTAAGCCCTGCTTCAGGAGAAGCCCGTTTGAAGAAAAACATCAAAGACGAAAAGGCGATGTGGAAAGAATACGTGGATATCACAAAAGATGTGACGCGTTGGAAACCATTCACACTTTCTTATGCCCAGTCAGATGAATATCCGACGCAAGTAGCTCCTACTTTATGGGCGCACAAGACGATGAAAGAGCGGATTATGACGGCCATTAAGGAGAGTCCTTTGCGTGAGAAAAAAGAGTATGTGTATTCGGATTTATCCTACTATTTATTGCCATCCGAATCGCCGCGTATGACTGGAAAGCCTTGGACAGATTTCTTATCTGATACTTTTTATAAACCACTAGGGGCATCGACATTAGTTTATCAGGCAGAAAAGCATTTCCCATTAACACGTATTGTCCCATCAGAATATGATTCACTTTTCCGCAAGACCTTGATTCACGGAAAGGTGCACGATGAGGGGGCGGCTTTATTAGAGGGTATTTCGGGTCACGCGGGTCTGTTTGGTAATGCGAATGACTTAGCGAAATTGATGCAGATGTACTTGCAAAAAGGATACTATGGTGGCCAGCAATTCATTCAAGAATCGACCATCAAGCAATGGACTTCGTATCCATTTAGTACGACTGAAAATGCACGTCGTGGGGTAGGTTTTGACAAAGTAGATCGCAACAAGGCGGGTATTTCTGCAGCAGCTTCGGCGAGCGCTGATAGCTTTGGGCACTCTGGATTTACGGGAACCTATACTTGGATTGATCCTGCATCTGATTTAGTCTATGTGTTTTTATCGAATAGAGTATATCCGACACGGAATAATTCCAAAATTTCGGATATGAATATCCGTACGGGAATCAATGAAGTGATTTACCAATCGATTAAAAAAGGAAACTAATATGCGGATATTAATCACGGGTGGTACGGGTTTTGTGGGGTCAGCCTTGAAGCAATTTTTGCTTGCTCAGGGCCATGAGGTGGTGATTTTATCGCGCTCTGGCGGAGATTTTCAATGGGATGTTTCGTATGGATATATTGATCCAGCGGCCTTTGAAGGCGTAGATGCGATCGTGCATTTAGCCGGCGCAGGAATCGCAGAGGAACGCTGGTCTGCTGCTCGTAAAAGAGAATTAGTGAATAGCCGTGTGCGCAGTACCGCGGTTTTATACCAAGCACTTTCCACGATTCCTCATTCGATTAAGACGGTTGTCTCCGCTTCCGCAATCGGATATTATGGAGCGGATACGGGTGAAGCGGAGTGTGTCGAAACCTCACCTGTAGGACTTGATTTTTTAGCGGATTGTACCAAACAATGGGAGGAAGCGGTCGACCAAATCGCCACTTTAGGTATTCGCCTAGCCAAAGTCCGCATTGGATTAGTGATGGGTGCAGAGGGAGGCATTTTCCCCGTTATTTCGAAACCGATTCGTTGGGGTGTAGGAGCAAATCTAGGTTCTGGAAAACAATGGCAATCCTGGATTCACCTTACCGACCTTTTGAGAATATTTAACGAGTTACTGATAAATTCGTCTCTTTCAGGCGTCTATAATGGGGTGGCTCCGGAGCCTATTCGGGCGGGAGAAATGAACAAACAAATTGCTTCCGCTTTACGCAAACCCTTCTTTTTGCCCTCCATTCCGGGCTTTTTACTTCGCCTTGTTTTAGGCGAAATGGCCTGTTTAGTAGTAGGGGGTAGTCGGGTTTCTTCGGCAAAGCTGGAGAAAGATGCGTCCTTTTCCTTTACCTTTGTTCGCTTCGAGGAAGCATTAAAAGAAATTCTACATGTCTAAAAAAATATTGATTTATTGTGGGTCCTCGAAAGGCCATAATCCGGTTTATGCGGAGCAAGTAGTCAAATTAGCTCAGGCTTTACATGTCCATGGTTGCCAGGTGATTTTTGGTGCGGGAAGCGTTGGATTAATGGGAGTACTGGCCGATGAGTTTTTGCGTTTAGGTGGTCATGCCATTGGCGTGATTCCTCAGTTTATGGAGCCTTGGGAAGTGAAGCATAAGGGCTTGCCCGAATTGCATGTGACGGAGACGATGCATACCCGAAAGGCACTGATGGCTGATATGGCGGATGGGGTGATTGCGATGCCGGGAGGCTTTGGGACTTTGGATGAATTATTTGAAATCCTGACTTGGAAGCAATTAGATCTGCACGAAATGCCAGTTTCTGTATTTAATATCAATGGGTATTTTGATCATCAATTGAAGCAAATTCAGCACATGGTGGATGAAGGTTTCTTGAAGCAACCGAATATGGATGCCTTACAGGTAGAATCAGATCCAGAGAAATTAGCCGATTGGATCATGGCTTATGAGCCAGAAAAGATGGAGAAAAAGTGGATTTACGTAGGATGAGAAAACTGTTATTCTTCTTATTGATTTCGGGATTTCTGGTGGCCCAAAAAGCCCCAGAGAACTTAGGCTCTGCCGTGAATTCTGAATATGCAGAATTGAATCCGGTGATTTCGCCTGATGGCAGGACCTTGTATTTTGGGCGTAAAAGTCATCCAGCGAATCGGTTTGGAGTGAAAGGTTCAGAAACAATTGCAGGATCTCAAGATATTTGGTTTTCTGAGAAAGTAGGCAATGCTTGGAGTACGGCGCGTCGATTATCAGATATTTTAAACCGAGATCAATACAACACTATTTTATCTATTTCTCCAGATGGGCAAACGATCTTGTTAAAAGGGGCCTATGTGAACGGATCCTATGTAACTCGTGGTTTTTCTTTAGCCAATAAGACCGCAGGAGCGTGGACAGTACCCCAGAAAATAGATATCCCTGGTTATGAGCAAATGAGCAAAGGGAAGAATGAATATGGTTTTTTAACCATGGATGGGAAAGCTATTTTATTGGCGTTTTCCAAGAAAAAGAACAGTGAGGATGATGATATTTATGTGAGCTTTTTGGAAAATGGGAAATGGACACGTCCAATGGATTTAGGGGATGGGATCAATTCTAAATACTCTGAAACCACCCCGTTCCTTTCTGCGGATGGTAAGACCTTGTATTTTTCCTCTGATCGACCTGGGGGACAAGGAAGTCAAGATATCTATATGACGCGTCGTTTAGATGACACCTGGCAGAACTGGCGTAAGCCACAAAATCTGGGGCCTCCTGTAAATACGGATGAATATGATGCGTATTACTCTATTTCGGCGAAAGGAGATTATGCTTATTTTATGTCAGCCAAAGGGTCGCTGGGGAAGAAGGATATATTTCGACTGGCCGTAGAGTCGCCTGACGCCTCCGGCGTAGTCAAAGAGTCGCCTGACGCCTCCGGCGCTGTCAATAAGTCCACAGGGAAGGACTCAGGAGGAAAAGTGGGTAATGCGCCTACAGATGCGGCAATTGGAGAGAGTCGTTTTGGGCCATCATCCACCCGCTCTGTTACTTCACAGGAATCGGATCCGGTGGTCTTGCTTTCTGGTTCGGTGTTAAATCAGAAGACAGGTAAAGTGCCAGATGACGCCTCTATCACATACGAGGATTTAGCGACAGGAAAAACCTTAGGTCAGGCAAAGCCCGATCCAAGCACAGGAAAATACAAATTGGTTCTCCCTTATGGTAAAAACTATGGGATTACGGCTAACGCAAAGGGTTTAATTCCTACCTCCATTAACTTGGATTTAAGCACGGTTCGTGGCCGTTATATTGAACTAGACGACCGAGACCTATCGATGGTTCCGTTAGTGAAAGGAAACACGGCTACCGTAAATAATTTATTTTTTGACTTAGGAAAGGCCTCATTAAAACCAGAATCGGAACCGGAATTAAAACGAATTCAACAAGTAATGAAGGAAAATAGGACATTAGTTATTGAGATTAGCGGTCATACGGATAACACGGGATCGGACGAAATCAATAATAAACTTTCCTTGGAGCGAGCAAATGCGGTGAAGGATTACTTGTTAAATGGAAATATTGATTCATCTCGAATTCGGACAAAGGGCTATGGAAAATCAAAGCCTAAAGCAGATAATGCGACAGAAGAGGGACGCCAAATCAACCGCCGCGTAGAAATAGAAATCTTATAATATGGAGCCTAGAAAGAATTGGAAATACGTGCCCGCACCGCCGGCCGCGGAGGTGGAGGCATTAGGGGAGGCTTTATCATTAAAGAATCCGTATTTTTTATCCTTATTAGTATCTCGCGGAATCAAGACTTTTGATCAAGTGAAGGATTTTATGGTTCCCGAGATCAGCCAGCTGCATGATCCATTCTTGATGAAAGATATGGACAAAGCGGTAGAGCGTCTAAGCTTAGCACTCGAATCCGGTGAGAAAATTCTGATTTACGGCGATTATGACGTTGATGGGACCACTGCAGTAACTCTCGTTTACAGTTATTTAGCAGGGATTTTAGGGGCTGATTGCGATTACTACATTCCCGATCGCTATGCAGAAGGCTATGGCGTTTCGCAG
>JBIILT010000259.1:0-2733 GCA_044338355.1 Aquirufa sp. | reverse complement strand
ACGCACATAACCTTTCAAACGATAAATTTTATCTTTTGTCCATGTAACATTACCTTCTAAAACTCCTTCCACTACGACTACCGTCTTAGGAGGAACAACCGAAACAGTTACTGGAATAGCTACCAACGAGGAAACCTGATTCTTGTTATCCGTTACTTGAACCGTAAAGTTAACAACCGCACCTGCATTACCTTCAACTACGTAATCTTTTGAATATTCAGCTGTTTTTTCTCCAGCCATGATTTTCGAATCAAAAGCTGTACCATTCTTTAATACAGTGATGGACTTAAGTCCCGCTGGAGCATTAATTGTTGCTTTCACCGTAACCGTAGATCCCGGAGTGCCCGCTAAGGTTCCAGACGTTGAGACTGTAGGAATAGGGAATACCTCTTCTTCCTTTTGGCAACTCGCTAATGCTACTACTACAATAGCCAACATAGCAAGTACTTTAAACATGTTTGTTTGTAAGCGTTTCATTACTTTTTTTGTTAAAATGTTAATTGTTTAGATTAATTGAAAGGGGAAATTATAAGTCCTAGAGAAGCTACACGACCTGGGGCATAGTTCTGAATAATTTGATCTTTAGAACGGTCAAAAACCTGATCTTGGTTTCCATCCTGCAAAATGATATTTCCTTGATTTAAGATATCACTGATACCACCTTTTAACATGATGGCTTTCGTTAACTGCTTAGAGAAATTAAAGTCAATCACATTTCTTGGGATCTCATACCAATCAGGATAAGGAGCACCAAAGTTATTACCTACTGCAAAGATGCGTTTACCAATCACATTGTAATTAAAATTCAACTGCAAGCCTTTCTTGGTATCATTATAATTTAATCCTGCATTGATAATATAAGGCGATTGACCTTGAAGAGGACGATTATCTGACTGATCAGCTGCTAGCTTTTCATCCAATTTAACACGGCTATAGATGTAAGTACCATTCAGAACTAAACTGGTACGACCCAAAATAGAGTTAGGAGAGTTTGCTCCTAAATTCTTCCGAATTTCCGCCTCTAGACCTGTTGAATAGGCTGATTTTGCATTAGAAAAATTCAAAAGCGGGTTAGCTCCCGATGCAAATACTACTTCAATTGGATTAGTAAAATCTTTGTAGAACGCTGCAATGCTGATTAACTCTGATGGAGACGGATAAAATTCATATCTAAAATCATAGTTATTGATATCAGCATTCTTCAAGGCAGGATTACCTGATACAGTACGGTTATTTACAAAATCATAGAATGAGAATGGAGCTAGTTCACGAAATTCCGGACGATTCAAGGTCTTTCCATAGGCTAAACGTAGCAATGATTTCTCGGTGAAGTTGTAGGTAATATTCACTGATGGCAATAGATCTAAACGGGTATTATCGTATTTAATTGGTTTACCCACTAAATCAGCAGAATTTAATTTCTGACTATTTTGCTCAGCGCGTACACCAGCAATCACATTAAACTTCTTACCTAGAGCGTAATTTGCTGATAAATAACCAGCAATCAATTGATTACTCGCATCATAAGAGTCATTTGGATTCGTTTGCTCATCTACACGAATTCCAGTCCTAGTGTTAAAGTTCTGTGGTGCAAGTAATTGGTCAATAGGTAAGGTAGTTTGGAAAGAAGGAGTAGATTTTACGTATCCTATATTTCGGGCGTTAAAATCACGCACTTTATCTTCGAAAAAGCCCCCCCATTTCAATTCAAGCTCTTTTGAGTCATTTAAATCAATCTTCTTCACTGCATTAAATGCGGCAGTGTATGATGACTCATTCATGTCTATGTAGGTTCTTCCCAAAACCGTTGTTTGTGCTGCCCCGTTAGGAATAAATAAACTTGCAGAGGCACCGTCCACATTATAGCGGAAACGCTTGTAATCCGGTTGATCGCGATATGCGGCATTATATCCAACCATCCAGTCCACTTTCAAACTACCTGACTGCAAGTCATGGCGACCAGTTAGTTGACCTGTGTAAATTCCACGATATACCTGATCAAACGAGCGAATATCCCAGTTAGATCCATTATCAAAGCCATCTCGCTTGATGTATTGTGTATTAGCTAATTGATTGAATAAGTTTTTGAATTCAATTACAGAACCATTGGCAAAGCGAGCAGACCAGTTATTGGAAACACCTAGACGAATAGCATTCGTATATTGTTGATCTAAGAAATTAAATACCGCATCAGGCTCACCCGTCACACTTATGTTACTAAAACCCCAATCGTTTCTTACCATCTGAAAATTCGATCGTGTATTAGAGTAATTTAATGCGGTTACGTTTCCTAATTTAGTGGAACCCAAATCAAACTTAAATCCTCCTGATAGAGAAGCACGCATATCTGGTAGTGCAGATGATTCTACAGGAAGCCAGTTGTTTTTTAAAGAGGCTCCAATCACATCGATACCTGCAGGGCCTGCATTTAGTAGGTCCGTACGTGAGGCTGGAAATGAATTGGGCAAATCAAAGTAGCCTTGATTAAACCCTGTCCAAGCTAAATTGGAATTTTTAGTCTGAAAGAAGGCTGAACCCGTGGTTCCTTCCCGATATGCACTAGAAATATCAAGTGTCAAAAAATTATTTTCAGGAATCGCTTTCGTGAAAATTTTCACGACACCACCTGCAAATTCACCTGGAATTTCAGCTGATGGAGATTTGAATACTAAAATTCGGTCAATTTGACCCGCTGGAATAATATCGAATGAGAATGAACGAACGTCCGTCTCC
>JBIILT010000001.1:0-33140 GCA_044338355.1 Aquirufa sp. | reverse complement strand
TTGCCGTATTATGTACGGTACATGTGGCAAATGCCCAACGCGTATTTGCTTTACATGCTGTAAGAATTGAAGGCAACTTAGAGGCCTTTGAAAAAGCAGAAACAGAATTTAATGCAAAAGTAGCCCAAGAGGCCGTAAACAAAGGGGACATCCTTTATTGGTCCTTGTCTAAAGTCCAAAAACTTAATCAACTAGATTCTCCAGGGGAGTATAATTATGTTTTTGCACAGTGGGCAAATAACATTGATGAATTATTGAGCGCAAAGTCTGCTTGGTGGAACTATGCCGATAAAGTACTTACACCAGCTGAAATTGAACAACGAAATAAACTAGGTGCATCATATAAATGGGTGAAAGATGAAAGAAATATTTATGTTGCAGAGGACGAAGCTTATGATCCTGGTAATGCAACGTATGTTCAATTTAACTTTGGAAGACCTGCAAATGTATCTGGCTTTATTGCAGAAAATAAAGCATTGTGGAAGCCATTCTATGTAAAAAATATGGGAAAAATGAATATGAAAATTTGGGGTGTTGCGAGAAGATTGACTTTCCCTACTTTGGAATCTAGCCATAGTACAATCATGTCTTGGGATGCTTTTTCCAGTTTAGAAGATTTAATGAAATACAGAATAGGCTTAAATATTCCCGGATATTCGGAATTATTACAAAAATCTAAAATGGGGACTTATATGCCTGATGGCTTCTCATATGCACCTATTTTAAAGATTCTAAAAACGACAACTGCTAAGAAATAATTTTAAGGGATTCCTTACACTATTTTAGGGTATTAAACAGAAAAGCCGATCGGAAACGATCGGCTTTTCTGTTTAAATAACCTCTCTATTGATACCTATTTACTTACTAGTTAATCTTTTATTTAAGGTCATCATAAAACGATCGGTTCTAGTCCATCCATTAGCAAAAATCACACCGTCTTTTTCCCAAGAACCTTTACCATATACTTCATCCCAAGCAATAGCAAAATCTGAATCTTTTGCATCGTCTAAATCTTTCCATCCAGTAGGCAAATATCTAACGATATAATATCTAGTTTCCCCCGTAAATGTCACCCAAATCCCTATTTTTCTTCCTAGTTTATTCCAAATTTTTGGCATTTTTAGTAAGACATCATTAAACGCTTTGGAACTATTGGTAACCGTCCATTCCGTGTTCACAAATTTTTCTGCCTTTTCGTCCGCGCTGATGTTAGACATTTCAGGCTTAAAGACTAAAATATCACTGGTCATACTTTCAATATGGGGCGCAATAGTTGCGTTCCAATTATCACCCCATCTTATATTATCAATAGTAGGGGGAGTTACCACATCTCTATCAGCAAAGCTTTTCCCTACATTGGTTAAAAACAATTGCTCTCCGTGGTGTTTACCCCCGGTAATATTATATCCGTAAACTTGAGGTTTGCCGTCTTTTGTCGGAAAAAATTTAGTTAAAAATGTTTCGGTGGCATCAACAAAAGAGGGAGAATGCCCCATTTTAACTTTCCAAAAAGCGGAATTCATGGTATTCGTTTTTTGTTGAGCGAATGGCGCAAAGCTTATTAAAGTCAATGCTACCATTAATAATTGTTTTTTCATTTTTTGAATGTTTATGGTGAAAAGATTTGTTCAAATATAAGTATCATTTTGAAACCGTAAACAAAAACATATTATTTTTTCAATAAATAATGTAATAAAAAAGCCTCCGGTAATTTTACCAGAGGCTCTGCACATTGAAGTTTCTATGTGATTTAATCGTTTGGTTTTGATAGATCAAAATTGAAGTTGGCGTTGATGATTAATCCATTATTATTTTGGAATACATTTAAGCCATTTATTTGTCTACCTAATTGTAGTGTTTGGTTTAAATATCCTCCTTCAATTCGGAGGGTTTTATTGAAACGATAACCGAGCAAAATGCCAATTCTATTTTGGTCAAATACATTAGCATTTACATTTTCCCCAAACCCAACAAGTACCTCATCATATACCGCAAAGTAGGCTGTTTTATCCTTTATCTCTCGACCACGTAAAGGAACTTGAAGGCGAACCATATACCTGCCCCTGTTCGATAGCGGATACTCGTCTTCGGTTATTTCATTCGCTGAACTATATCGCCCGATAAATCTTTGTTCTAACATAAATCGGTGTGAAATATCTACAATGCCCTCTTTATGAGATAGTTGAACCATTTCGAAAATACGATGTTCTGTAAATTCTCTACCTAATTTATTGAGAGCGTATTCCCCATAGGGAAACGTTTCAGCCCACGCATACCCTACTCTAAATAGGACCCTTGGTGTCACATTGTAGTTTAGCCCAAGTCGCAATAGGCCTTGTTGCCAATTTGAAATTAGGTCGTTTCTTCGCCATTGATATTCTGTGTGAATACCGGTCTTTTCTGATAATTTGAATGTGCCAAAATAATTGTACCAACCAATGGTATTCGAGGTTGTTAAGCGATTATTTTGTGCTAATGAAAATTGACAAGAAACAAATAAAAAAGCTAAAAACAGGGGAATTTTTCTATGCATGATTCACAAAAGTACGCTTAATTTAGCATTTCCAATACGTTAAAATCGGGCCATCGATGCCAAAAAGAGGGTCTTTATCTGGAAGAGCAATATTCGCGATTTCTGCCAAAATAGAATGGCTGTCTTCCTTTTTTAAACTAAACTTTAGGTCCCAATCAGCCCCGTTAGGATAGCCACCCACAAATTGATATGCAACAGAATTGTCGACTGAATAATGTCCAACCCCAGCGGGTAAAATGACAACATCCCCAGTTTCAACCAAAACTATTTTCCCATTTTTACCTCCCAGCATTAAGCTCACTTGACCACTTTGTAACCCTAAAACTTCATGGGTATTGCTGTGAAAATGGTCCTCAGTTAATATGATATCGTGCCAATTATTTGACCAACCATTTTGGCAAAATAAATGTTCAAAGTCCTTATTTATAACGTACTGAAGGGCATTTTTGTAGATGACCACAGGGAGAATATTGTTCGGAATATCTCCGTCATTCTCGAAATAATGGGCGATGATGTCAACTTGTTTCAAGGGTTTGATTGGTTTAGAGAAACAAGATAAATAATCTGACTTATGGTTATGTAATTGTTTATCATTTAATTTGATTTTTAAATCAGATAATTCGCAATGAATCTAGGAAGGATTGTTACATGGAGCTTTTTCATCAGCTTGGTTTTGGTGCTAGTAGGTGCATTTATGAAGATTTTACACTTACCTGGTGCGGAACAACTTTTGATTGTGGGAATGGTAACAAATGGGGTTTTTGTTGTAAGTGCATTGTCAGAAGTTTGGCGCTCTGAAAGAATCGATAAAAATGAAAAAATCATGTGGACTATCGCCTTCATTTTTATAGGGTTTTTAGGCACCATTGCTGGCATCGTTTATTTGTTGCTTGGTAGAAAAAGAGTTGTATAATTAGTATGAATCAATTTTTAAAAAAGTATCGAAAAGAAGTTGTGGTGGGCGTTCTTGTATTTCTATCCTTGATTTTTAGAGATGCAATCAAGTCATTATTAAGTTAAGTTCAATTGCGCATAAAAAATAAGGAATGAATGATTATTATAAACAGCCAAAAGCCTTGGTGTGGATTGAATCCATTCTCTTTCTTTTGGCTGGTTTTTTTCTAGCGGTATTGATCATCGAAAAAGGCTTTGATCATCTGTTTGTGCTAAGAAAATATAAGCCCGGAATTGAATTAAGAAACAGACTTCTTGGGTATCATTTGGAAGGGTTATTGCACCTCATTTCCTTGATTGAAAACAAGCAGGTTCCAGAATCGGTGACGATTGTAGGGACATCGTATTTTTTCAACGACAGAACCTTGCAAAAATTAGGGTTTCAAATAGAAAAGGCATCCACCTTTTATCGAGCTAATCTCTTCCTTAATTTCATCGATTTATTCTGGATGTATTCCCTTTCGCGAGGGAAGGTTTCGATGCCGGCATTATGGAAGGCTAAAAAAGCCAGTATTGAGGGAGCAGTATTAGTGGCTCAGAAGTCGAAGCTAGCAGCGCTTTATGGCAAATTAACTTTTGCTTAATAGGTTAATCAGCGCAGTTTCGGATTTTTTGACAGCTACAAAATTAGGCCCAATAAAATCTTCGTGCTTAAAATGGTAATCTCTGAATTCAACATTCTTAGGGAAAACTTTACCCACTAAGTAACCGTGCGCTTCAAAGAACTGATAATAATCAATGAGTAACTTCTTAGTAGAGATATTAATATACCCATATTCAAATTGAATAAGCTTGACTTTGCCACTCTTAATTGCTTTTTCAAATCCAAGCAAAGCATCAAATTCAGCCCCTTCCACATCGAGCTTTAGAAAGTCAATCGTTTCTATGTTATTCTCTTTGATGAAATCATCACCACTCACGAGCTCTATCGTTTGCTTCTGCTCTGCACTCGTTGCTAGTCCTTCAAAATCGTAAATGGAGCAATGTTCATGTGAATCAAATAGATTTATTTCTGATGTACAGGTCTCTTTGAAAAAGCCCTTTTTTATCGGAATGACATTTTGTAAGCCCTTCGTATTAGTAAGAAATTGTTGAAAGGTAGATTCTACGGGTTCAAAGGCATATATTTTGCAATTAGGCATCACTTGATTTGCGATGATTGAGTAATCTCCCACATTCGCGCCGCCATCAATGATCACCGAGGGATTCAGTGTAGCTATTTTTTGCAAAATAGTTACTTCCCCATTACTGTAAAGATCGTAGTTCTTATTTTCATACAATCTGTTTAAAACTCTGCCAAAGCCCGCCAATGCTTTAAAAAATGCATTGTGCGTGTTTCTTTTATAAATTCTTTTTAATGTGGACATTGATATAAGTGAGTTAGAATAATAAATTAACCGAAAATTGTCTAAAAATCGAAATTTTACAAATGAAAATGGCGGCATTGAATGAAAGGATAGCCTTATTTTGAATGAAGTTTTTTGTAATAAGAAGGTGTAATCGTCTTCTTTTTCAAAAATACTCGATTAAAATAACTCAAGGTTTCGAAACCACATTCAAAGCATATTTGGCTAATAGTTTTATCTGTTTGTACTAACATTCTACTCGCCTCATTTATCCTTATTTCATTTAAATAATTAGAATAAGTTGTCCCAGTTGCCTTTTTAAAAAACTTGCAAAAATTACTTTCCGTTAGACTTATCAGGTCGGCCACTTCTTTTAGAGACAAGTTGTTGTAAAAGTTATTCTGGATATGGACGCAAACGGTATTTATTCGCATTTCACTTTTCTTAGAGACGATATTGTGAAATGTATTAGGGGCAATAATGGCAGCTGTTTTTTGGGATAAATCATCTAATAAGGAAATTAATTTTGTGATTCTTTCCATCCCTTTGCTCTCGGTTAATTCGAGCATTTTTAAGCCAAATGTTTCATCCGCCTCAAATCGCATTCCCCTAGCCGAAGCCTCTAACATATGCTTTATCAAATGCCCTTCGTTAAGCCCGATAAAGGGGGAGATTAATTCCTTTGAAAATTGAATAACGACGGCCTCAGAATGGCTAGCGTCATTTAATTTATTGGACCATGTGTGAGGCAAATTAGTCCCCAATAAAACTAAATCACCTTCCACAAATTGCTCATAGGAATTGCCTACAATGCGGTGACCTTTTCCTTTTATAATACATGTCAATTCGTACTCAGGATGGTAGTGCCATTTAAATTCAAAAAAGGGGACACGAAACCGATAGGCATAAAAACTGGAATGCCCTTTTTCGGAGGCAATATCTTCTAATTTCGCTTTCATGGCTTAATATAAACTTAAATTGATCATTAAATTCAATTAGAATTCAATATTGTCTTATAGTTTAACAAATTTATGTTAATCCAATCAATGTTGAATAAATAATTTTGAACTATAAAAAAGAGGCAAGCATTCTTCTCGATATGAAAATCAACCTCTAGAAGTAAACTTACTTACATCAAACTCTATCCTAATTACCCATGAAGAAAATTTATCTCATGTTATTCATGCTTGCTTTTTTCTTTGTGAAATCACAAACCGAATCCACGATTAAGGGGAATGAAAAATACCAAATACTTCCCTTTGGAAGTGTAAAACCTGCCGGCTGGATCAAAACACAAATGCAAAAAGATGTGGAAGGATTTGTAGGGAATTTAGATGTTATCGTCCCTGATTTAATGAATGATCCCATCTATAGTTCAGCTCGTTTGCATAAAAACTCAAAAATGAAGGATTTAGGGAACAATAAAGAAGGTGACACAGAAGGTTCAGAGCAATACAAATGGTGGAACAGTGAAACCCAATCTAACTGGTGGGATGGGTACATTAGAAATGTCATTCTTTTAAATGATAAGGCAGGCCTAAATAAAGTAGAAAAGTATATTCAAAGGGTGTTGAAAACACAAGACGAAGATGGATACATTGGCATTTATGATCAAGAGTTGAGGTATAAATTCAATACGGAAAATGGAGAATTATGGTCTAAGGCAACGATGTATAGAGGCCTTTTGGCATATTATGAATATTCAAAGGATAAAACAGTATGGAAAGCGATTGAGAAAGCGGTTCACAATGTCATGACAAATTATCCGATCTATAAGTCTAGTCCGTTTTCATCCGGAAAAGAATTCAACGGAGGAGTTTCCCATGGCTTGACATTTACAGATGTCTTAGATAAAATGTATCAAATTACAGGAAATAAAAAATATACCGATTACGCCTTATTTCTGTACCAAGATTTTAGTAAAACGCATCAGTCAGAAAAGGACGTTCAACTAGCCTCTATTTTAAATCCGACATACAAATTATCCAGCCATGGGGTTCATACCTATGAGCATTTACGCCCCTTAATTGTGGCAGCGTATGCTTCCTATAACAAAGAAATTAAATCTGCCCTAGCTATCTACCTACAAAGAATAGAGAAGACGACAACACCTACTGGCGGTGCCACCGGGGATGAGTGGATTTCCGAAAGATATGCGAATGCGGCTACCACCGGGTATGAGTATTGCTCCTTACACGAATTAGTGGATAGCTACACTGTTTTGTTTCAAAAACAAGGTAATCCCCAAACTGCAGAAGCGATTGAAACCATTTTTTACAATGCCGCGCAAGGCTCAAGAAACCCTAATTATTCCTGTATAGCCTATCTAAAAACAGATAATTCGTTCGAAATGTTAGGCACCAGAAATGGGGAAGAGGAAGCAAATAGAAAGCAAACTAGATACAAATACTCTCCAGCTCATCAAGATGCTGCAGTTTGTTGCAATCCCAATGCGGGAAGAATCACACCTTATTTTTTAGAAAAAGCGTGGCTGAAAGAAAACGCGAACACGTTAGTCAATGTGCTTTTAATGCCTAATATCCTTCAAACGAGCGTAAATAATCAGAGCGTAACAATAGAAACTATCACCGAGTATCCTTTTCAAAATTCCTTTGCCTTTAAAATTTCAAATCCTGGCAATGCTTCTTTCAAAGTTAAGATTAGAAAACCTGAATGGGCGATGGAGGTGTATACTAAAGAGAAATATACGCTTGAAAATGGCTTCTTAGTTTTCGACAGGCCATTTGCAAAAGAGGACGTAATTGAAATGGCATTTAAGGCTGACATTCAAATAAAAGAAGATTTAAATAAGGAAAAATATGTTCGCCATGGGGCTTTATTTTTCGCAAAACCTATTGACGCTTTAGAGATGAAGGGGAAATCGTATTATCCTAATTTTGATGATATCATGTATAAGCCTACAGAAACCACTCGGTTTAAATTCATAGAAGCGAATCAAGCAACTTTCACGAATGGCCAAATCACCATGAATGCCATAAACCAATCGACGAATCAAATACAGAATATCACTTTAATTCCATTCAATAAAACCATCTTGAGACAAACCAGTTTTTAATCCGATCTATAATGAAAAAATACCTTGTATTATGCCTTTTAATGACAATAAGCAACCTTATTTGGGCACAAACTACTAAACCAAAGATCACTAAAGGGGAAGTAATTTACCATGTTTTTCAGCGAAGTTTTTATGATAGCAATGGAGATAACAATGGCGACCTAAATGGTTTGCGTTTAAAATTAGATTACCTCCAAGACCTTGGGGTTACGTCCATCTTGCTCTTACCTCTTTATGAAGCGGATTGTTACCACAATTATTTTGCGAGTGATTTTGAGAAAATAGATCCAGAATTTGGGACGATGGAGGACTACATTGAATTAGTCAAAGACATTCATAAAAGAGGAATGAAGCTCTATATGGATATGGAAACCCAATATGTAACATCAGAACATTTGTGGTGGAAGGATGCCGTAGGAAACCTTAATTCAAAATACAGTGACTATATTTTGTTCGATGACGAGAAGCATCAAGTACCTTCCACCATGGTTTTTGATCTAAAGGAATTAAAAGGGTTTGATGGCAAAGTAATCAAGGCGACCACGGTAAATTTAAAGAGTCCTAAAGTATTAGATTACAATATCAAACTGTTTTCTTATTTCATTGATCCTAATCAAGATGGCAAGTTCAATGATGGCGTAGATGGATTTAGATTAGATCATGCCATGGATCATTTAGATTCTAAACCTAAGCTTACTAATCTTTTCTCTGAATTTTGGAAACCATTAATTGCCGAAATCAAAAAAGTAAATCCTAAAATTACCATTGTCGCAGAGCAAGCAGATTGGAATGACTATGGATTCGAATACTTCGAAAAAGCGACGGTTGATAGGATGTTTGGATTCGGATTAAAGACGGCTATTTTATCTTTTGACAAACAGCAATTAATCAAGAATGCAGATATTATCTTGAATAAAACACCCAAAGGGAAAGATCAACTTATTTTCATTGAAAACCACGATCTAAATCGATTTTCGACTTTAGCGCCGAACCTAGAGAAACAAAAAGCCGCTGCGGCACTGATGTTACTTATAGGGGGGATTCCTTCTATTTATTATGGCCAAGAGATAGGCATGCAAGGCAAAGTATATTCGTATGGAGGTACGGATGGGAATGATATTGGTCTGCGTGAAGCCTTTGACTGGTATCAATCAGGGGAAGGGAAAGGAATGTCATTTTGGTATAAAAACACCGGAAACTGGTGGACAAATGCAAATCTGAAACCGAATGATGGGATTTCGTTAGAGGAACAAATGAAGGACCCCAATTCATTGTTTAATTATTATAAGCAAGTAATTAAATTGAAGCAAAGCTATAGCGCCTTTGTTAGTGGCAAGCACGAAAATGTTTCCAATTCTAATAGCGAGGTGTATAGTTTTTATAGAAAAGAAGGGGATAATACGATGCTAGTATCAGTTAATTTATCTGATCAAACGCAAGAATTCGTCTATGGTGATTTTCGCAGCGCGACCCCTAATTTGATGGGGAAAAACCAATTTTTGCAACGCAAAAACACCTTGAAACCCTTTCAAGTTTCAGTCTGGAAGATTAAGTAACTTGTAAACACTTGGATAACGGGGGGGGGGGTAATGGATAACGTTAAATTACCCCCAGCTCCTTACCAACACTGGTGAAGGAGGCAATCGCGTGATCTAATTGTTCCCTAGTATGTCCTGCAGAAATTTGCACCCGAATTCGAGCTTGTCCTTTCGCCACCACTGGATAGTAAAAACCAATCACATAAATTCCTTTTTCCAACAGCTTTTCCGCCATTTTTTGTGAGATAATCGCATCATATAACATGATCGGGATGATCGGGTGTTCGCCGGGTTTGATATCGAAACCTGCAGCGACAATTCTCTCCCGGAAATAGGCCGTATTTTCTTCCAGCTTATCGCGCAATTCTGTTGTTTTAGACAAGATATCAAATACAGCAATCGATGCACCAGTAATGGATGGCGCTAAAGTATTTGAAAATAAATAAGGTCTAGATCGCTGTCTTAATAAATCGATGATTTCCTTGCGTCCGGATGTAAATCCTCCAGATGCTCCGCCCAAAGCTTTACCTAGCGTACCGGTAATGATATCGATTTTACCCATCACCCCTTTTAGTTCGTGCACGCCACGTCCTGTCTTTCCCATGAAGCCAGAAGAGTGACACTCATCGATCATAATCAAGGCCTCGTATTTTTCCGCTAATTCGACGATTTTATCTAATTGAGCAATGGTGCCATCCATCGAAAAAACGCTGTCTGTGACAATCATTTTTTGAATGGCCCCATCCGCCACCGCTTGCTTTAACTTAGCCTCTAAATCGTCCATCGAATTGTGCTCATATCGGTAGCGCATCGACTTACATAATCGGATGCCATCGATAATGGAAGCGTGGTTTAACGCATCAGAAATAATCGCATCTTTCTCGCCTAATAAGGGCTCAAAAACACCCCCATTGGCATCAAAAGCAGCAGCATATAAGATCGTATCTTCAGTCCCCAAAAAGGTCGAAATTTTTTCTTCTAAGGTTTTGTGAATATCCTGTGTTCCACAAATAAAGCGAACAGAAGACAGCCCAAACCCATGGGTATCAATCGCGTCTTTCGCTGCTTGAATGACGGCAGGATGCGAAGAAAGTCCTAAGTAGTTATTCGCACAAAAATTATACACTTTTTCGCCGCCTTGAATGGTAATTTCGGCAGATTGTGGAGAGGTAATGACACGCTCTTTTTTGTATAATCCAGCTTCCTTGATGGAATCAATTTCTTTCGTGATGAAGGACTTGTATTGTTCGTACATGGCTCGTTTACTTTAAATGTTGTGGTAGTTTAGTGATAATTTCAGCCGTCATTTCAGCTAGGCCAAAAGAGGCTTTCCAACCCCAGTCGTTTCTAGCGCAGTCATCATTGATACTCGATGGCCACGAATCTGCGATTTTTTGTCTGAAATCTGGTGCATATTGAATGCTAAATTCTGGGTAGTGAGAACGAATACTTTCCGCTATTTCTTGAGGCGAAAAACTCATTCCAGATAGATTATAACTAGTTCTGATTTGGATGTTAGATGCAGGAGCAGCCATTAATTGTAAGGTAGCTTGCACAGCATCCTCCATGTACATCATGGGCAGGGCCGTGTCCTTTTGAAGGAAGCAGGTAAATGGCTCCTTGTTTACGGCTTTGTAATAAATATCAACAGCATAATCGGTTGTGCCACCACCTGGCAATGATTTATAGCCAATTAGACCTGGGAAACGTAGGCTTCTCACGTCTACACCGTAGGTATTAAAGTAATATTCACACCAATGTTCGCCGGCTAGTTTAGAGATACCATATACTGTGGTGGGATTTTTAAAGGCGTCTTGAGGGGTGTTTGTTTTAGGGGAATTTGGACCAAAAACAGCAATAGAACTAGGCCAAAACACTTTATCCAGCTTACATTCTTTCGCTAATTCTAATACATTTAACAAACCTCGCATGTTAATATCCCAGGCCTGAACGGGATTTTTCTCTCCGTTAGCAGAAAGAATTGCAGCTAAATGATAGACCTGCGTAATCTTTTCTTCTTGTATCAAATTCGCAATAGCGTCTTTGTCTAATACATCAAGGGTTTGAAAGCGGCAATAGGCAAATTTAGATTTTACACTTTCCTGAAAATCTGTTGCAATGACCGCATCGCTACCGTGTGTATTGACTAAGGCTTTGGTGAGCTCGGATCCAAGTTGACCCCCCGCACCAATCACCAATAGTTTATTCATTTATAGTTTGTTTGTTGATAAGTGTATAAAATTACCAATGTTGAGCGATTAATTCACCAATCTTCAACTCCTAATTTGTTTTTCATGGTACTTCACATGATAAAATCTAGGGCTGCGCTAAAAATGCTTTCGAATAGTTAATTTTCTGGGCATCCATGGCTGGCAAATGGCCGGTCAAACGCTTTTTGAAATCAGCATAGTTTTTCGATTCTTTTGCCGACCACGCTATTTCTGAAAGCGCTAAGGCACGTGGATAGGTCATGTATTCAGCGTAAGCAATATTGCTAATGTATTCCGTCCAAACATTCGCTTGGATACCGACCACATGCTTGGCTTCTTCTGCCGTTAATTCGGGAAGATTCGGTTCAAATGAATAACTTCTACTCAATGGCAACAAGCCACCAATAGCTAGCGGCTCCGTTTTAGGGTCCGCTTGGTAATAATCTAAATAGAAATACGAATTAGGCGACATCACCACATCATGGTTCTGCTTCGCAGCTTCTATTCCCCCTTTTGTCCCACGCCATGACATGACCATCGCATTCGGAGAAAGGCCGCCTTCTAATATTTCGTCCCAACCCAAAAGTTTCTTGCCTTTTGAGGTGACGAATTTATCAATCCGACGGATGAAGTAACTCTGCAATTCATGCTCATCTTTTAAGCCCAGTTTCTTGATTAAATCTTGACAGAACCGACTTTCTTTCCATTGCGTTTTCGGGCATTCATCTCCACCGATGTGAATGTATTGGCCTGGGAAAAGTGCCATCACCTCGGTTAATACGTCTTCCAAAAACGTAAAGGTTTCCTCCCTTGGGAATAGCACATCTTCTGAAACGCCCCACTTCGTTTTTACCTGATAGAGCTTATCTGCATTAGCCCCGAATTGCGGATATGCAGCCAAAACCGCCTGAGAATGGCCCGGCATTTCAATCTCAGGAATCACCTCGATAAATTTTTTCTTCGCATAAGCGACGATGTCTTTTACCTCCTCTTGGGTGTAAAATCCGCCATGTGGTTTTCCGTCATATTTTTGGTCCCCGTAATGGCCCAACATACTTTCTTTGCGCACAGAAGAAATCGAGGTCAACAATGGATACTTTTTGATTTCAATTCTCCAGCCTTGGTCCTCTGTTAAGTGCCAATGAAAGGTATTCATTTTATAAACGGCCATTAAATCTATGAAACGTTTCACCGACGCGACCGGAAAATAATAACGGCCCACGTCGAGCATCAATCCACGGTAGGAAAACCGAGGTTCGTCCTTTATTAGGACGTTTGGAATCGCGATGTTTGTCGCAAGTTTTGTCCCTGCATAGATTTGCGCAGGCATTAATTGCAGCAAGGTTTGCAAGGCATAAAATGCGCCCTTTCCTGTTTTTGCTTGAATGCTGATTTTAGAAGAATTGATGGAAAGCGTGTAAGCTTCTTCGCCTAACGTGTTGTTTTGCGAAAATTGAATGACCGCTGATTTAGCTGACTTTGCCGTGATTGGATATCCGCTGGCTCCTTGCAAGTATTCCTGTAATAAAGTAGCCACGGGAGCGAAATCGGCATGTGAAAAGCCAATGGTCGTAGACTTTTTGACGGTAAATTGGCCTGCAGAAGGTGTAACTTCTTTAGGCAAAGGAATGAGGTTGTAGGCGTTTTGTGCGAATCCTGCGAACGAGACAAAAACGAGTAGTGCGAAAATTTTCATACGAGATTATGGAGGTTTTGGTGAATCAAATTAACCAAAAATAGTTTACTAATTTAAATTTCCCCCGCTGGCGTTTAAATGAGACAATGGATACGCCATTCTTTGGCACCGTTACGAAGGCTAAACTGGGTTCACACTAAAGCGGGCTTACATTATTTCTTGATATACGCCAATAAATCTGCCATCGCTTGCACGCTGATGTTCGACTCTAGCCCATTCGGCATGGCCGAAACGCGCAAGTCTTTTTTAGACTTTATGTTCGATTTGGAGATGTTTTGAATAACTCCTCCCATTAACTTTATTGCGATGGTTTGATCGTTCTCTGAAGTAATAATTCCCGTCAGACGCGTGCCATTATTTAATTCTATGTTCCACTGGCCATATTTATCGGCAATGGAATTATTAGGGTTAATAATTTCCGTAATAATCGAGAGCGCGTTTCTACTTTTCAGGGTATTTAAATTAGGGCCAAAATCCACCCCCTTTAAATTTTTGATGGCGTGGCAAGAAGTACAATTTGCTTCAAAGACTTTTTGACCCATTCCCGCATTTCCAACCTTCTCTGCCGCTGGCAGGTAATTTTGCAAGATGGCCTTTCGGTCTTCCGATATAGCCAGTACCGAGCGGGCTAATTTACGCACGCCTGTGTCGTAGTAATTCATCAAGTCCACGATTTGTGGCCACGCTAAATCAGCACGCTTTATATTGTTTTTCTTTACCTCTTGGAGTAAGGTGGTCACTTGATTTTCATGCTCTAGTAAATACGCAATCCAAGCTTTTTTTACCGGTACTGATAGCGAAGGATAATAGGTATTTATCTTTTGTAAATCGGCCTTAGTTAAGGTATTTGGTAAGGATTCGATGGCTCCTAATTGCAAGTGAACGGGGCTTTTCGAAGAGAGGTATTGGATTAATTTAGCTTGCGTTTTTGCGTCTCCACGCAAGGCTAACAGCGACAAGGCATCTCGCTGAAATTGGGTATCTTTTGATTGGCTAAATCGTTGCTCTACGAGAGCGAATTGGTGCGTGTTTTTAGGAAGTCCGAGAGATTTCAATAGCGAAAGAATAGAGGTGCGAAGCTCAGGCTGGTTTGTCTGCATGAACGATGCTAACAGCGCCTCTTTTTGTTTTTCTTCTAGCGGGAATGGCACTCCTGCTTCTTTGATAAGTGTTGCAACGCCATACCAAATTGCAGCTTGCCACCAGTCATTCGAAGGATTTTGGTCAATGGCTATAGACAAGAAGGCAGGATCTCCCTTCTTAACTAACGTCGCCGCGAGGTAGCTAAAAATGGTGGATTTGCCTGTAGAAGGACTTGCACCTAAGGTGCGAATGGAGGATTTTAGCAATTCTTCTTCGCTATCTTGCGAGGAAGCAATGGCCGCAATTCCCGCCCAAGGGTCTTCAATATCTTTAGCTAAAATTTTAGCCCGCAACTGATCCGCATTAGGTAGTCCTATGTAGCTTGACGAACAAAGCCATTGGAATCGAACGCGCGCAGATGGGTCATCTGCTAAGCTTATTAGTTGTTTCTGTAAGTCGGCATTTTTCGCAAACCCTGGTTTATCAATGAGCCTATCGGCCACTTGCAAGGCATTTTCGCGCATACCCTCTGTGGAAGAACCCAGCGCATTCGCTAGATCTTTGGCATCCACCATCCCCCAATCATGCAATAGCCAAAGTGCCTGAACCGCTCCTAATTTTTCATCCCTAGCAACAATTTTCTTTAGTTGCGGCGCGACCGATTTGTCTCCCCGCTGGAATAATAAACGCTGCGCAGTCCGACGGTACCAGCCGTTTTCATGGGTTAGTAGTTCAGCAAGATCCTCGGAAGATTTAGTAGATAACTTCACAGATTTCATCCAATCCATTGCCTTCGACCCTTTTTTCGTGATGCGGTAAATACGGCCTTTAGTCGAGCCATTATACAAGGCGCCACTTTTATTAACCTCCTCCGACATCCACTCCGGATGCTCCACTAATTGGCGGTAATAATCCACCACATACATGGCGCCATCTGGACCTACGTAGAAATTAACGGGTCTAAACCAGGGGTCTTTTGAGGCCAAAAATTCCTTTTTCTCCACCAAGCGTTTCCCTTTAAACGTTGCCCCATGGGATTCGATAATATCTGCATGAACCAAATTATGCACTGGCTCTCCCACGAAAGTCACCTTGTTGTATTTCTCACCAAACGCCCCACCATCATACCACGTGATTCCACAACTAGAAGTTACCACCCCCACATCTGTTAACAATTGATGATTCGGATTCTCGGAAATGGGATAGATTTCACAGGCATTTCCATGGTCAGGAATTTTTTCCATCGCCTCTGCAATGACTAGGTTTTTGTTCGCATTGACATAGCGCGCATCAATAACTTCATGGAACAAATGATTCGCGTTATCGGTGTAAAACCGTCGGCCCCAAGGATCCGTCGTGTGCCCATATTGTGTTTCACCCGAGAGTGATTCTATCTGATAGGAATCAGGTTTAAACCGAACGTTTCGTCCGTTTCCATTTTTAGGTAAAAATGCGGCATCGGGTTTGTTCGGGAACGTAATTTCTTTCCCTTTATCCCCAAAAATATCTTCATACGTAAAGGAGTTGATCGCACCCGAATGCCCCA
This sequence comes from Aquirufa sp., assembly GCA_044338355.1. GTDB lineage: Bacteria > Bacteroidota > Bacteroidia > Cytophagales > Spirosomataceae > Aquirufa. The sequence goes on along the minus strand of JBIILT010000001.1, from coordinate 17,158 downwards.
AGTAAATCCAGTTATCTATCCCGAATTTCGGGGTATTCATGTTGTGTTGTGGATTTGATAAAGAAAACCCGGTCAGTACGACCTCTCTTTTATCTGCCTTTTGATCCCCATCTGTATCCTCGAAATAGAGGATATTAGGGGAATCAGCGACTAGGATTCCTTTTTTCCAGCGCATGACGCCCATGGGAAGCGTAAGGCTGTCTGCAAAGACGATGCTTTTGTCTGGATAGCCATCGTCATTCGTGTCGATAAGTTTTCGAATTTGTCCCTTTTTGCTAAGATCCAATGGGTAACCCGGCATTTCTGCGACGTACCAGTTTCCATCTTCGTCTATTTCCATGGCCACGGGATCTTCCACCAGAGGCTCTGCTGCGACAAGCTCCACTTCAAATCCGTCCAACACCTGAATGGATTGCAAGGCTTTTTGTAATTCAGGCGTGTTTGCGAGATTAGGCCGCTGTTTATCTTGGCAACCTAATAGGAGTAAGCTTATGCCCAGAAGTAATTTTTTCATCTTGGAAATTTTACCTTTCTGAAAATTAATAAATTTCTAACGATATGACAAAGAGGCTGTTAGTCTCTAGAACAATAATTCTATAAATTTTGGGGATTCCATTTATTTTAAGTTGATTTGATTTTTAAGCGCAACATTAAACCTCAAACCTACCTCATGAAAACCTCAACTTCGATTAAAAGACGTGATTTTCTAACGAATGCAAGTTTGGCCTTTGGCTCATTTTTTATCGTTCCTCGACATGTTTTGGGGGGAATTCGTCCAGATGGTTCTCCATACTTGGCGCCTAGCGATCTTATTAACTTAGGATTTATTGGAACAGGAAAGCAGGGGAGGGGATTATCTAACTCATTTTTGACCACAGGAGAGGTTCGTATTGCTGCCATATCAGAGGTGTATCAAGCAAAAGCAAATCTATTTTTAGATCGCGTAAAAGAGATTTATTCCAAATCATCTTCGCTAGGAGCCTATGCTGATATAGCCCAATACCAAGATTTTAGAGAGCTGTTGGCTCTTAAAAATATTGACGGAGTTGTCATTGCTAGTCCAGACCATTGGCATGCAGCCATGGCGGTGCGCGCTGCTGCTGCCGGCAAAGATATTTATTGCGAAAAACCACTTTCGTTGACCGTAAAAGAGGGTCGTGCCATGGTAGATGCGACGCGGAAATACAAGCGTGTTTTTCAAACAGGATCCATGCAACGCTCCTGGCCGGAGTTTAGACAAACAGCCGATTTAATACGTAATGGCTACATAGGGGAAGTGAAATCCATTAAAGTGAATGTAGGCCCCCCTCCAACAGGGTATAATTTAATGGCGGAAGAATTGCCTACTGGATTAGATTTTGAGAAGTGGTTAGGACCTAATGACGCTGTTTCGTTTAATTCTGAATTAGCTCCCCCAATTTCAAAAGATGTGTTCCCTAATTGGAGAAAATACAAGGAATTTGGTGGAGGAGGCATGACGGATTGGGGCGCTCACATGTTTGATATTGTACAATGGGCATTGGATATGGACGGAAGCGGTCCCGTACGAGTGGATGCTCCGAAATCGAATGGGAATGAATTCTTGACCTATACTTACGCGAATGGAATTCAGATGACTCACCAGCCTTGGGAGTGGAATAATGCCATCGAGTTTGTCGGTACCGAGGGAACGTTACGTGTTCAAAGAAAGAAGTTAGAAACATCCAATGCGGCCTTGAAGGATCGTATTATTGGGCCAAATGAAAAGCGCGTTTACGATAGCGCAAATCACTATAAGGACTTTTTATCTGCGATGCGTAATCGCACGCTGCCAATTTGCGATGTGGAAATTGGCCACAGAACAGCCTCTGTTTGTAACATCGGAAACATTGCCTATGAGGTAAATAAATCGTTGACTTGGAATCCAACAACTGAAAAATTCACCGATGCGGCTGCAAATGCATTACTCGGCAGAAAATTGAATAAAGCGTGGGGAATAAAGTTATAGGTCCTATTTTTGTCATGTAAGATAGGAATGGATTATGTGTATGAATAGAAGTCACGCACGAACCGTCTTTGAAAAGACGGTTCGTCTAATGATAGAGCTTAATCTACTAACCAAATCAATGGATTTCGAATAGGCAGATTCCGAATCACCTCTTCATTTTCTGGAAAATGAGTTAGTTTTTCCCAGGTTTCATACCAGCTAGCTTCAGCGTAATCTTGATAGCCAAACAATAAAAATGGCGCCGCTACAGGCCACTCCTCCCAATACATCACATCTTGTGGAAATGGCCAGCTCTTTTTGTCCTTAACATAAGGATACAAAAAGTCGATCCCCTTTTTTAGGGAGGCATTTTTGACCTTAAAAATATGAGCTGTTGTCATAACCGCATCTAGGTTAAATAGGGAATAACCATAGGGCTTTGTCCGCTTTAGTTCTAATGGAAAGGCTCCGCGCTCATCCATCTGATTGGGTAAAATCACATTCAGAAAACGGTCTTTGCAGTAAGTTAAAAGCACCTCATCCTTCACCAAATGGGCAAATGCACCCACCTGCATGACCCAGCACGTACCGTGATTATTCTTAGCCTCCCGCTCATCTATTCCGTATGGATGCGTGGTTACCCAACGTAAATAGTTGGTAAACCAGGCATGAATTTGCAGTCGATCTTCGGGATTTATCAGCTGGCGTTTTTCCAAAATCTCAGTACTTTTCGCAACCTCAATCAGTTGGATCATATCAATGATTCCAACCCCTCGTCCCGTCACTTTTCCCTTGATAGCTTGCGCATACAATAGGTGCGGACTCATCATCGTTGTTGTGTCCACCATCCAAGCTTTTATATGTTTAATAGCTTGATTCGCGTAATTAGGACGCCCTGTGATTAAATAGGCAGAAGTTTGATTCGCGACAATCTGGCTAAAGCGTATCATCGCCTTGCGATGTGCAGTAAAATTGGCTGGATTAGTTAGTCCATCTTTTTGAATGTAAGGGCCATTGGGATTTGCAGGATCTGGCCACCAATAATCTCCTTCGGAGAAAAAATCGTGCCGTCCACCGGCAGATCTTTCACTATGAAAACTGGTAACGGTGATGGGCTTTTCGGTTAAATTTTGGTTCGCTTGGGCGATGATTTGGGCCTTTAAAACTCGTTCTACTTTTTTAAATAAAGAAGATTGCGCACTTAATTGAATAGATAAAAATAGCAGAAGTAGAGTAGTCGCCTTTTTCATTTTTAATGTTTGATGACCGTGAAATAACTATTTTATATTCATATTTACGTTATGAAAAGCAGCAAATCATTCAGAGAATCTTTATCACAAGACGCCCCTGATCCGGCGTTCTCACCCCAACTTAAAAGTCTGTGGTATGACGCTAAAGGTGATTGGAAAACAGCACACGATTTTGTCGATCAATTACCCGGTGCGGAGGCAGCCTGGGTACATGCCTATTTGCACCGAAAGGAAGGGGATAGTTGGAACGCTGATTATTGGTATGCTAGAGCCAAGAAATTGCGGCCGTCACATACATTAGAGGAAGAGTGGGAGAGTTTAGTGGCCCACTTTGCTAACTAGGGCACAGCCCATATTGTTTTATTATCAAACATTTAATAGTTCTTTTATCTAACAATTGTGTATCTTTGTTTTATTCCCAAAATTAAAACAGAATGGACATGGAGGATAAGCTGACTAAAAAAGATATTGGTTTTCGGGTGACTGAACTTCGAAAAAGGAAGGGTTTGTCTCAAGAGGATTTGGCGAAAAGTGTTCAGATTTCTAGATCTTCCTTAACGCAAATTGAATTAGGAAACAGGGGCGTAGACGTCCTAGAGCTTCAAAAGTTATCGATACACTTGGAGTTTTCGTTGGATGAATTTTTGTCGGCTGACTTTGAATTGAATCCTGATTTTGTGTTCGAAGACGCTCCATCTTTGGAAAAAAAAGAACGAATTTCTATTCCCAAGTTCCACGCAGAAAAGTTTAAAAATGTATTGCTTTACATGCTTGAGCGCTGCGCAGGAAAACCAAATGTAGGGGAAACGGTATTATATAAACTCCTTTATTTCTCTGATTTCAATTATTATGAATTGTATGAAGAGCATTTAACGGGTGCGAAATACCGGAAATTACCCTATGGCCCTGTTCCTCAAAAACTGGATTCACTGATTCAGCAGATGATTGAAAAGGAGCAATTGCAACGTGTGAAAACAGTATATCGCGGCTATGCTCAAACACGCTATTTGCCGCTTGTTAAAGCAAATTTAAAAGAGTTGAAAGCCAGTGAAACAGAAGTGATAGATCGCGTGATTGAACAAATGAGCGATTGGTCAGCAGCTTCGATCAGCCAATATTCTCATAAAGATTTGCCCTGGCTTGCTACTAAAGATGGGGAAGTAATCAATTATGAACTTGCATTTTATCGGGAGGCTCCTTTCTCCGTTAGAAATTATGGAGAGGAGAAGGAGGAGCAATGATCTTTCTAGAGTTAGAGGAATATAAAAAAGACCTAAAGTCATTAATAAAGAAATACCGTTCGCTGCCTGAAGATATAGAGGTAGTTAAGCAGGTCTTAATTGTCGTTCCTAATGAGCGCCCACCATTCAGTTTTGAAATAAGCGATTTAGCGCTAAGCACTTGTGTAATCAAGGTGAAGAAAATAGCTTGTAAGTCTTTAAAAGGACGTGGAGTTAATTCGGGACTTCGGTTGATTTATGCTCATTTCCCTGAAGAGGACAAAATTGTCTTCGTGGAGCTTTATCATAAGAATGCGAAGGAGAATGAGGACCGCAAACGCATTTTATTGAATTTTCGATAATCGATTGTGAGCCATTTTATCAAATAAATACATTAAATTCGACTTTCAACAAAAATCATACTATAGTAACCATGAAAATTAAATCAATTATTATCATAGGCGCCTTCATGGCGTTGTCGCTGGTTTCCTTTAAACCTTCAGATAAAGATGTTCGGGCCGAAAAGCCTTTTGGGGGATTAGCCTTGTACACGGTGCGTGATGCGATGAAAGATGCGCGCGCGACGTTAGAAAAAGTAGCACAAGCAGGTTACGTAAACGTGGAGTCAGCGGGTTACGAAAACGGCAAGTTTTATAATTTATCTCCAGCGGATTTCAAATCCCTTTTAGCGGAGATGAAATTAACTCCGATCTCTGCACACCAAGGAACTGCTAATTTTGAAAACATTGATCAGCAAATTGCTGACCTAAAGACGGCAGGATTTAAATACTTTGTCATTCCAGTACCTCCTATGGGCTTATTTGGACATGACGGGAAAAAAATGACCATGAAGGGGGGGGCTAAAAACTTAGCTCAAATCCTGGATAAATTAGGCGAGAAATGTGCTGCCGCTGGTTTACAATTATTGTATCACAACCATGATTTCGAATTCGTGAAAGACGCAGACGGAACCGTAGTGATTGATTATTTATTAGAGAATTGCAACCCGAAGTATGTTAATTTCCAAATGGATTTATATTGGGTGACGAAAGCAGGCGCAGATCCAGTGGCTTATTTCAAGCGTTATCCAGGTCGTTTCAAGATTTGGCATGTAAAAGATATGGATGATCAAGGTCGTTTCGCACCAGTAGGAAACGGGAAAATTGATTTCAAACGTGTTCTTGACAACAAGAAATTGTCAGGAATGCAGTATTATTTCGTGGAGCAAGATGCTTGTTTTAATGAAACGGCTTTAGAGGCAATTGTGATTAGCCATAAGGGTTTAGCGAAAATCGGATTTAACTAACAATTCTTATTTTTGCGCGCCAATATGAAAAAGAACAATAAGGATATGTTTCGATCTTTGTGCCCTATAGCTACTGGATTGGATGTTTTAGGCGATAAATGGTCTCTATTGATATTGAGAGATATGATATTTTTCCATAAATCCACCTTTAATGAATTCAAAACCGCTCCTGAGTTAATGCCTAGCAAAATGCTTTCCAATCGACTGAAGAGATTAGAGTCAACGGGTTTTGTAAGCAGAATGAAGGGGGTATTAAACAAGAAGAATGTTCACTATTTACTAGAGGAAAAAGGAATGGAAACCTTTCCCATCATGGTAGAAATGGCCATTTTTACGACTGATTTCTTTTATGATCATTTAGGGGATACCTATACTGGAATCGTAAAAACTAGAATGAAAAATGATAAGAAGAATTATATCAATGAAATGATAGAAAGTTACAAGTCATTTAAAGAATCTCTCGTTATTTAAGTAATCTTATTCTTTTGATTTTCAGAGCCCCCGGTAATTCTACCGGGGGCTTTTTTGTTACATTAATTTTAGTAAAATAATACAGAATTTGTTTTTAGTGTCAAAATGATACTTATATTTGGCAAACTAACTATTCTAAATTTACTATTTATTATGAAAAAATTACTATTACCCTTGATGATCGCAGCAACGATGTTTGCTTGTACATCACCAGAAAAAAAGGCTGATACCGCATCATCTTCTGATCCAGATACGGGAACATTTTCTTCACAAAATGAAAAGTCTCAAAAAGTAAGGGAGGCCTTGGAAGCCTACATGAAAAATGATTCAACAAAGATTTATGAAATCTATGTGGATACGGTTAAGATTTATGATCAAATGGCCGCTAACCAAGAAGGCGGAAAAACAAAGCCAAATCCTGGCGGACGTGCAGGTTTTGCTGCGAATGAGCGCATGAACCATGATTTTTTCACGGATATCAAGGTAACGACGGATAACATTAAGACTTTCGTTTTTGCTGACGGAAGAGTTCATACCGGAGTTTGGTGTATGTGGACTGGTAAAGGAAAGTTTACAAATAAAGACATTTCGGCTCCATTACATCTTGCCTTTATTTGGGAAGGCGATAAAATCGTTACTGAATACCGCTATTTTGACCCAACAGTTTTATACGCGGAGGTCGCTGCATCAAAAACTAAATAATTCACCTGTTTAACCTATAATCAAAATGAAAAAAGTATTCTTATCAATGATCGTACTAGCAACCATGTTTGCTTGTAACGCACCAGAAAAAAAGGCAGATGCTGTTACTTCTGGTGATCCCGATGCTGGAAGTTATGTATCCTTAGATGACAAGACAGCCAAAGCGAAGGAATTGATCGAGTCCTACATGAAAGGGGATTCTTCAGTTGCACATGAATTATTTGTAGATACGCTGAAAGCGTATGATGGTTTTGCCCAGAATGTTGATAGCTTAAATAATATAAAAGTTAGTCCAGGAGGACGCTCTGCCTTTATTAATGCGGATATGTATACTCATACTATTTTCAGCGATATCACTATGTCATTAAAGCCTGGGGATCTTAAAACGTTCACATCAACAGATGGAAAAGTAGCCACAGGCTATTGGGGAATGTGGACTGGCAAAGGGAAATATACAAACATGGAAACGAAGGTGCCTCTTCATATGGTTTTATGGTGGAAAGACGGCAAAATTGTATCCATTTATCGCATGTTCGATCCATCTACTTTAAAAGCGGAGGTAGCTGCATCTCAAAAGAAATAAAGTATTTTGTTTAGGGTTTGAGACAAAAAGGGAGGCTTTTATTGCCCCCCTTTTTTTATAATACATTGTTCGTATCCGTCGTAAATATGCGGGTACTCACCGTGTAAGTTCCGCCGTTCGGATCTTTGTATTTTAGGTCCATGTAGAAGGATTGGAATCCTTTCTTCACATATGGGATGGTATATTTTGCTGTAGAACCTTCTAATTTCACTCGGCGTGTTAGCCATAAATTATTGCGGAAATCGCGATCCGCTGAGGTGGTTGCCCAAATTGCCGCCTCTACTAACTCCTCCGGTTTTGCTTGCACGGTTAATTCAAATCCTTCTTTTCCTTTTTCCACATTCCAGGTGCTTACGGGATATTCTTTGTTTTGTAAAGTTAGGCCAAAGAAGGCGCTCAATCCTTCCAGCGCCTGTTTTCCTCCGGCTAAATCGTGTCCGGCGTTTGGCACATAATGGATTAAATTTTTACCAGGAATTTGGCCAAAATAATGTTTAATAGCATCCGCCGTCCAATAAGGATCGTTCGTCGCTACAAAAATCATCTTAGGAACCGTCAGCTTTGTTCGATAGGAATAAGGGTCAACCATGGAGGTGATGGCTTTGCCGTCCGGAGATTCCGTGCTTTGCGGGATGCCAATTTTAACGTAATCCTCTATCTGATCACTGTATTCCCCATAGGTTTCAAACTGGTAACTTAAGGTTTTAGGCATGTTCAACATATCAATCACCATAGGACCGATCGCCTTCACTCGCTTGTCATCAATTGCACTTGAAAGCCAAGTCGTCCAACCGCGTTTAGACGCTCCAGAAATGACAAAATCGTTGATTTTTTGCTTCGTTTTTTGTGCAATAATTTCCTGAACTGCATCCATTCCTTTCACGGCTGATTTCACCATCGGAAACAATAATGGCCAAGAATAATCCTTGTCTTTTCGGAATTCATTTAGGGTATAGGTGATTAATTCATCTTCCGTCTTACCGTCAAAAAAGGGTTGATTAGGGACTTGTCTTATGATCGCTACTACCGCTTTATTTTTGATGGCGATAGTACCTAAGACAGGCCAAAGGCGACTGTCTTTGCTCCAGTTTGGTAGCTCATCCTTGTTGCTTCCTCCATCTATAAAAAACAGCGCGCCATCATATTGTATGGTTCCCGGAACGATAATGGTGAGCTGGTGCGTCCATTTGATACCGCGCCACTTTTGGGAGCTTAGTAATACTTGATAAGCTTTTGTGCTTCCCATACTGGTGGAATCTTTTATTTCCCAAGAGTAGTTTGCGTCGCCATTAGTTAAATAGCTTTTTAGTGCGTTTTCTGGAGTGATTTTGGTTTGTGAAAATCCCAGAATAGGAATCAAAAGGAAGGTGATTCCGGCGAATAGATTTTTCATAGGTAGGTTTATTAGTTTTGGTAAATATAAAAAAATATTGAATGTTAAAGGAGGCGAGGTAACTTCTGAATATAATATTGGGGGATTTTTTACCGTTTCATAAATAAAAAGGCCAAAGTAGCATCCATGAGTTCTTATGCTACCGTTTTCGGTGATAGAGTGACAGAATATCAACGTACAAAACCAGCTCCAGGTCAGCCCGCAAGGGAGGTTAGAGCAGGAGTGTTAATCGCTGATGTTATTGTGTTTTGGTCGGGAGCAATTGTTGACTTTGTGACAGGGGCAATTTATCGTCCGTGTTAGCAGCCTTTAAATAAATAATATGAATTTTTGGCAATTATATTAATAATTCAAGTTATTTTTATACTATACTAACACACAATATTATGAAAAAAATTCGTGCATTTTTGGATTCTATGGAGGAAAGATTCGTATTTCCCATCGGTAGAAGAACGTTTCAGATTAATGCTTTGATCGGTTTAACGGTCTTAGGGTTAAGCATTATTTGGCTAATTTTTAATTCAACTCCTACCGGAAGGGATGTGATGTAAGTATTAGTAAATCAGAGGTTATTCAAAATCAAGTTGACACCTCGACAGTTGTGTCAGCTCCTGTTGTCAGCACCTGTGAGCAGAGTCAATACAATTTATGGCTTGATAGTTTGAAAAAAGATTTACCTAGTGAGGAATGGGTGAAATTAGGCGATTCGATCGATGTGGTTCAAGATAGTTATTCTGATTATTCTGAATATTCCGAATATGCAGATACTGCGGCTGTTGCTACTAGTAGTCCAGCTACTATTAAAACCTTTGTTCCTAATCCTGCTGCAATTCCTTCCATGTTAAATGAAGTTTACGCAAAACGGGGGATTGATTCTGCGGATTATTGTGGGAAAATAGCGGTCATAGAGGCCATGCATTTTTTAATCAAGAAAACGAGCACTAACTATTTGAAGGAAGCCTATCCTCAGCATTTTTATATATTAACCGCCTATCCCAATGCAGTTAAAGAGGATTTTGCAAACACTTTTGTATTACAGTCTGGAATTGAATTAAAAGATATTTCCATCGATGACCAAAAATCAATCAATTTATTTTATGATTATTTGCGCTTCTACATGGAAGAGCGCCCATCTAAATTAAGGGTTGATTTAGCCGTAAATTTGTTAAAAGAGCATGCTAAATTAGCCTCTACAAGTTCGAAAGATCGAGACGATTATTTTAAAGTGGCATCTTTAATAATAGGGGCGTCATTAGAGGATGAAGAGCTTAAAAAAGCACTGGATGGTTACATTGGCGATTTAGATTATTATAGCCAAAATGGACTTTATACAACTCTTCGTAAATACATTAATTTGTATGGGGAGAAGTTAGCGATGGCTATTGCTAAACAGAATGAGGAAAAAGCCCAAAAGACGGCGCAACAATTGACCTCACTTATGTCAGCCGGCGGTGCTTTTGTAGGAATTTTGTTAGTGGCTATTTTACTATTATTATTCTCTATTCAAAGTTTACTTAAAAAGCATGTAGATAAATAGTATGTTGAATCTATAATTCAAAAGGGTTATGGAGAAATTCATAACCCTTTTTTATTTCGCGGCGCGTGTAGGAGCGATTTTCAGGTGTTGACAGTATGTTTCTAAACAATGGGAAAGAGACAAATTTTTGGTTTTGTAAAATTATGTACATAATATTGTACATTAAATTGTACAAAATGTTAACGACTACCTTATCCGATTTTAGAAAAGATATTAAAAGCTATTTCGATCGTGTGACCGAAAGTTTTGACACGCTTATTATTAACAGAGGAAAAGACTCAGGCGTGGTCATTATGTCTTTAGAGGAGTATAATTCGCTAAAAAGTACGCAGCATGAATTGTCCTCTCGCAAGAATCAACAACGATTGGACGAATCCATCGAATCATTAAAAGCAGGCAAGAAAGTGTACAAGGACCTCGCTGAATAATGAAAATTGTATTCACGGAGCTTTCATGGGAGGACTATCTGTATTGGCAGAAAATTGATAAGCACAAAATCAAGCGGATCAATGAGATTCTTAAGGACATTTCTCGAAATCCATTTGATGGAATTGGGAAACCGGAAGCACTAAAATTTAATTATGCTGGGTTTTGGTCCAGAAGAATTGACGAAGAACATCGGCTTATTTACCGAATCGTAGATGACGAAATTCAAATCGCAAAATGTCGTTTTCACTACGACTAATCCGTCTTCCCTTTAAACAATGCCCAAATTGCCTTGCAATGTCCGTGGCCTAATTCACAAACTTCACATTCAAACCTACATACCAAGTTCGGCCATCTGCCGGCAGAATTCCAGGCCCTGGATAACCGCCAGATCTACGTGTAAAATAGCGCGCATCCGTTAAGTTGTTTACGCCAAATTTCAGCTGTGCATACTTTTTAAACTTGTATGAGCCAGAAATATCTTGCACCTGGTAAGCCGGAATTAAACCAGTGGTCGCTGCGGAATTAGGGGCAACGGTGTTGCTAGCGTCTGCAAAGGCTTGACCGATATCGCTGATTTGCCAGCTGAGGGATAGGCCTTTTTTCGAATAGGTGATTCCATATCGGTTGATTTTCTCGGGCGCATTTTCTACTGATTTGCCAGCTAAATTCCCTTCCACTATTTGGTTGTTTACGACAGACGTTGTTTTGAAATCGAGGTAGCGCGCTTGGATAGCAGCGATGGAGGCAAAAACAGAAATATTACCTATTTTGGTCCCTTTTAGCCAAGCTGTCGTAGGGCTAAATTCGACATAGGCTTCTGCGCCTTTGGAAACCGAATGACCCAGATTGGTACGGTATTGGAAGATTTTTCCTTCGCTATTTGTGCGCGAAATGGTCCCAACTCGGTTATCGTAATCGAGGTAGAAATAGTCCACATCAAAAGTCAAGTAATTCCCCAGTTCTCCTCGGTAGCCTAGGTCGAAATTGAAACCTTTGGCATCCGATAAATTAGGATCAATCACGTCTGTGGTCGCTGGAGGTAATAAATCGGAGGATAAAACAGGGCGATAAGCTTGTGCGATATTACTGTAGAGTTTCGTATTTATGCTCACTTTGTATTCTGCTCCAGCGCCTAGCAAGACGAATGATCGTCCTCGGCTACTCGGTATGGCCGTGATGGGTGAACCAGTGGCGCTCAGACCAGATTGTCCAGCCATATGTGTTTCGATTTGTTCCAAACGGGCTCCCAAAGTAACTAGGATCCGGTCGATTGGCCGAAGAATCGTCTCCGCAAAAGCAGCGTAATTGGTATTATGGAAGACCAAATCCCGAGTATACAATCCTTGAATGTCAAAATCCATACCGCTTCCATTGCTTCCCACACCTAATTGCTTTCTTTTCATTTCACCGCCGAAATACCGAAGACCTGTGGCCACCGTATTTTTCCAAGACCCTAGGCGGTAGTTTAGTAGGTAGCGCAATTCCATGCCGTTTGTTTGGTAAAAATCTCGGTCTACTTGTCTGCTTCCCATAAGATCAGCCTCATTTATGGCCTTCGTGAAGCCCACGGAATTGCGTTCAGCCGTGGTCCCAAAATACTTCAAACTTAGTTTCGATTCTGTATTAATAACATAGTCAGCAGTCAATGCATAGATGAACCAGGGATTGCTAAACCAGTTTCTAGCGCGCTTGCTTTGCTGGGCATTTTGGGCAAATTCGGAATCGGTTAAACCGCCGGCTTGTTGACTTTGTGTGTACATATAAGTCAGCTGGGCCCCTAATTTAAGTTTGTTTGAAACGGCGTAGGATAACTCTGCGTGCGAGTGGTCCGTGTTAAAATAGGAGTTTTGGCGCCATCCATTTCCTACTCTCTTCTGGTAGTAGGTAGTATAACTTAAACGTCCTGCTGTTCCCCCTAGGTAATTAAAGGAGCTAAAGAGGCCATTATTTCCGGTGGTGTTTTGGCTTTCAACCACCAGCTTCGTAGAAAGATCAGGCTTGCGAAGGACGAAATTCATTAGCCCTCCAAACTGTGGGCCATATTGTAGCGAGCTCGCCCCTCGAATAATTTCAATGCGGTCCACAACTTCCATCGGTGGGGTGTAATAGGCCTCCGGATAACCCATTGGGTCTGGAGTAATGTCGTAACCGTCCATACGCACATTGAATTCCCAGGACCGGTTAGGCGAAAGTCCTCTCGACGCCACTCCTAATTGGATGCCTGAACCATCGCTTTCCCAAATGGATATTCCGGGAGTTTTAGAAAAGATTTGGCGGGAATTATTCATCGCTAAATTAGCCTGCAGGTTATCGAGCAGGATGACCTCATTTTTTTTGCCAGCCGTGATGGTGTATTCGTTTACCTCTGGTAAAAACGTGTTCCCTTTTACCCCTGATTGGGCAAAAACCGAAACGCCTTGAAGTTCTGTCACATCGCTTAAAGAAATGTTTGCTTCACGCTGCTCGCCTTCTTTTAGCGTGACTTCTACTAGGCTGGGTTTGTAACCAACAAAACTCACTTTGACTGTATACTGACCAGGCTTTAATCCTTTCAATATATAGTTGCCTTTTGCATTACTTTCTACTCCGCGTACCGTACCTACGAGCGCAATAGTGGCCCCAGGAAGTGGCTCCTTTGTTTCGGAAGTAATCTGCCCCGAAATAGCCCCTAATTGTGCAATAGAAGAGAAAGGAAGTATGAATAAGAAGGCTAAAAGGCGGTTTTTCACTCAGATTTTATTTAGACTAATTTTAAATAGAGTGCAAATGTAAGTAGTGGATGCGAATTCTACAACACTATTTAGAATTATTTTAAATAAGACGAAAGGCGATTGTTAATAACTAGGGAGTTTTTTTCAAAACAAATGGAGTTCTTTCTAGTTTAAAGTCTGATAAACAGCTAATTAGATGAAAATAAATCGCGAAGAGTTTTTGAATAAATTAACGGGGGGCCTTGCAGTCACTTGTGTTGCTTGTATGGCCGCGGCCTGTTCTAAAGAGGAGCCTGTTACGCCAGGAAACACTACAATTCCCGTTGGTAACACGACAGGTGTGACCGTAAATTTAGCTACAGAATTAAAGAATGTGAATGAGTTTATTGCCAAAAGTGGGGTCATCGTCATTCGAACCGCAATAGGAAATACGGCCATTAGCTTTGCGGCCTTCTCTTCTTCTTGTCCTCATGCAGGGGCAACGGTAGAATACAACAGTTCTACGACTTCTTTTTTCTGCTCTGCTCACGGGTCAGCATTTAGCGCTAATGGGTCATTAGTGAAAGGGCCAGCTACAAGGGGTTTAACGAATTTAACAGTTGAGATTACGGGGTCAACATTAACAGTTAAGTCGTAGCTTAATTTGTTAATAAATTCTAACTTGTGGTTCACTAAATTTAACCACATGAAAAAATCTTTAACCAGATCGCTTTTTGCTTTAGCAATTTTAGCATCTATGAGTTCTTGCGCCACCGTTTTTGGCGGAAGAGTTACAGAGTATCAAAGAACAAAACCTGCTGTAGGTCAGCCAGCAAGGGAGATTAGAGCGGGGGCGTTAATTGCTGATGTTCTTTTGTTTTGGCCAGGTGCCGTTGTCGATTTCGCAACCGGAGCGATTTATCGACCGAAGTAATCGTTATTTAGTAAGAAGCACCTTTTCGAAGGTGCTTTTTTTTGCTCTTTTGAATTAGGAAGAGAATTTAAGGGGGGCTTAGTTTTCTGAGCCTTTTTCGTAGAAAAGCATTCAAATCAGAAACAGGTTTAACGCCTAGTGAATGGATTAAGGATAATTACGCGTAATTCTTTATTTTTGAATCACAGATTCAATTCACATGAAAACATCTTTCAACAAATACCTGTATATCGGTTTCGTTCTTTTTGGACTATACGAATTATTCATAAAACACTCGGCTTTAGAGGCTGCTACTCGATTTGGAATTGCTTTAGCATTTGATCCATTTGATCAAGATCAACCTTGGAAAGAGCGTCCCATGTGGCAAAAAGCGGTATTAATTTTTCATCTAGCGGTTGTCGCGGGGTTATTTGGTTATGAAGTAGGTAGCTCAGATGATTTAATAAAGGGAATTAAAGACGGCTGGAACGGTAACTAATATTAATAAAACAATACTTCGTCCACCCGTAACCAAGCCCCCTTGCCCTTATTGTCCACAAAGGCGGGCATTCTTTTTAATCGCTCTGCTTTGATGCGGTAATATTTTGCCGGACTTCCTGTCACGGGGATGTTAATCCCACGCGGCGAATAACCATTTTTCTCTTTAGGTTGGACCGGCTTTACGCTCGTAATCAAACGTAATTTATCAGGCGAATCTCCAGCCCAAACTTCCACCTTCACCGGAGGAAAAACGTCTGAATCCGTTCGCTCTAAATACGAAAGGGTTACGCCATGGATGGGTGCCGGCTGCGCAAATGTAGCGACCGCATCGAAGTCTGTTTCTTTAAATCCAAGCCAGGAATAATTGGATACCCCTTTTACCTCTCGAGCACCTAACACAAAATCGTGTAAGCTGGCACCACCTGCTGCAGGGTAGGTAGGGTCTGGCGTGCTTAGCAGTTCTATGCGGGCTGGGATGAATTGAGATTTATACACCCGCATGTCGATGGGCTTGCTAGCGAGCCAGCCGGGCTTAGTGGCTAGAATGCGTACTTTAGTGTAATTGTTGATAGCAATGGACGCTCTTGTTTGCAGTACCGAAGTCGAATCTGGAATCGAGTCATTTACCGTATAGCGGAACAACACGTCACGCAAGGTATGTTTAAACGTAAGTTTTTCGCCGGGTTTTAAAATCAGATTCTCATTCACTAAAATGGGTGGATTGATCTGCAAAGTTTCCTCCTTTGGAATGTAGCCAGCATCGAATGTTACCTTCGGAAATTGGTTGCGTAAGGTTGCTAAATCCGCCGTTGAAAGGTTCGTGCTCCACACATGAATTTCCTTTAATGCAGGTAGTTTTGCAAGCAATTTCGAAACCCCTGATTTACCTACTTTCGTCCCGGATATAGATAACTGTTCTAACTGATTTAAGCCAGCCAATTGTGCTATTCCCGCATCGTCAATGGACGTGAAATTTAGGTTCAATTTTTCAAGATGCGTGAACTTCGAAACCAGATTCAATGACTCGTTTGTGATGGGCATTTTAGAAAGCTGCAAGCCCACTAACTGCTCGCTGACTTGAGATAAATCCGATAGCGTTTTGGGGTCAAATTTTGCTGCTACATAAAAATCTGCCTGCAATGCTGGGGATTCGTTTGCAATCGGATACACCGTGCAATATGGGGTATTCACGGATTCGATGGCTGATTCCGACGCAGCTGAAAAATCGTAGGACTTTGTGTTTGTTGTTACTGCAGCGGGTTGTATTAACTTTTGAAAATCAGCACTGAACTGACCCATTTTCTTTTCGAAAGAAGCTCCTTCTTTTACCCATAAAGTCAAAATCGTAATTTCGTCAGGAGTCAACTGTGCTTTACCCAGCGGAGGCATGTGCTCCTTCGCGTTCATGGGCAATTTGATTCGTTGAATGAGGTGACTATTTAACGCATCCCCGGCCTTCCAAATCGCGCCATGTTTTCCGCCCTTCATCAGGTTCGCAATGCTATTCATTTTGAGCGCGCCTTTTGTCTTTTGGTCATTGTGACACGACTCACATTTGGCCTTTAAAATCGGTTGGACAATGTCCTCAAAGACTACGCTTTCTGAGGTGATTTCTGTCGCCTTCTCCCCAAAACGCAAATAGTCTTCCCCATGCGTGATACTCGCCCCCGTGTGGCCAGCAATCACTAAGGCGATGAATCCAAGACCCGCTCCCACGAGGAGGTTTTTGCGGAGCAGTACCCAAACAAAATACACAAATGACACAGCGACGCCCGACCACTGGTGCCAGTCCAAAGCGCTCGTTTCGTAGCCGCCTTCTTTGGCCAAAAACAAACCAAAAATGGCCGTAAATGTTGAAAAAATCGCGGTGATTAATAACAGAAATTCAGCTAAAACCTCGAAGGAAGGCAACTGATTTTTGATGGCAAAAAGACCCAATAATAAAACCCCGAAGCCGATGGGTAGGTGTAAAATCAGCGGATGCAAATGGCCGATTCCCGATAGCGGTAAAGCAAAGCTCGACTGGAAAATCAAGAGGAAAACGAGGAAGCCTTGGAGGCCCCACAAAATCAAATTCCCTATCTTTTCGACTTTCCCCATTACGCGATTAATCCTGGTAAAACGTTCCCCGCGATATCGGTTAATCGGTAACGACGACCCAAATGTTTGTAAGTCAATTGTTCGTGATTTATTCCCA
>JBIILT010000258.1:0-2747 GCA_044338355.1 Aquirufa sp. | reverse complement strand
AATCATTTTCTCCACCTTATCCATCCCTATGGTATAATCCGTAATGGGATTGTTTGAAATATCTAAGTCCCAAATCTCGTAAAGGGGCTTATTATGTGTCTTCCCCCACAGGTCCCAATAGGCTACATCCAGCGCACAAAGAGCGAAAGGATGTTCATCTAAAAGTGTTTTAGACATCATCGCCCAAAAATCACTCGGATGCGGTAGAATATCATGTGGTAATAAATCAATTATCGACTCAATCTGCGCTTTCATTCTCTCCATCGTAACCCCATAATAAGGAGTCTCGGTCGCCTCTCCAAATCCACTTTTCCCATGCCAACTCAATTCCACAATTAAGGTGGGTTGCACATCTCTAGATTCGTGTGTAATGGTGAATGTGTGCTTTAGAGGTAGATCGAAAGTATGAATTTTCAGTTCCATACGCGCTTATTTGAGTGGAATATAGGGTAATTTTTTCGATTTATCCCCTGCTTTTTGCCAAACTAATCCATCCGCTCTGGACCAATTGATCAAGTCTCCTGATCCATTATGAGCTAAAACTTCTCCATTTTCTACCGGGATCCATTGGTCTAATTCAGCAGATGGCTTAGGTAAAAATTTGATTTCTTTTACCTGGTATTCAGGCCATTCCCCTGAAACCCAAGGAAGGAAATAGACCCAAAAACACGTAAGTGTTGAAATGGGGTTTCCGGGGAAAGCAAAAACCACTTTTCCGTCAGGACGCGTTGCCACTAAAAGAGGCCTGCCTGGTTTTTGGGAAATTTTGTGAAAAACTGTTTCAAAACCAGCTTCCGCTAAAACACCAGGAATTAAGTCTTTTTTACCGGCGGAAACTCCGCCAGACAATAAAATGATATCGTTTGATTCCAATGCCTTATCGACACTAGATTTAATTTTCTCGGCTGAATCAGCTAAATGGCTAGAGTTGGCTTTGAATCCTTTGGACAATAAAACTGACTTCAGCATCATCACATTTGAACTACGAATCTGGTGATCTGCAGGTGTTTCGTGCAAGCCTACAATCTCATCGCCTGTGGAGAAAATGTGAACGTGTGGCTTAGATTCCACCTCTATATGGGCTTTTCCTACCGTCGCAGCAATGGCGATTTCGACTGGTCCAATCTTCGTTCTTTTCTTCACCAATACAGATCCAGCGGCCGCATCTGCTCCTTGCAAATGAATAAATTGCCCTTTCTCCAAAGGCGTTTTACCGATGTAAGAAGCTATTTTTTTCTCAATACTCAGATCTTCGATTTTGATAATTGCCTCTGTGCCACGAGGAGCGGTGGCACCTGTCATGATTTCCAAAGCACCGTCCGTCTTTTTTATCGCTTTTACTGGTTCTCCTGCAAATAAAATACCCTCGATTTTCCAGGTAGGCGCACTAATATCCTTTACAGCAATTCCGTCCATCATGACCCGGTCAAAAGGAGGAAAGTCACGATCTGCCACTATTTTTTCGGCGATGTTCATTCCAAGCGTCTTTGCCAAAGGCATTTTCTCTGTACGGAAAGGAATGGTGATGTTTTTAAGGAGTTCAATCGCTTCAACTGGGCTAATCATGTGTATGGTTTTATCGTATTTGTTAAATTTCGCTATTTTTTGCTAATTCTCCTGTATTTTTGTTTTCTAAATTTCAAATCAGCTATGTCAATAGACTTTTCTCACTTGCAATCGGATGGCACCCCAGGAATGGTGGATGTAAGTGCTAAAAACGAGACGGTTCGAGAAGCGAAAGCGCAATCTGTCGTCTATTTAGGAGCAGAAATAGTACAGCATTTTGAGGCCGCTGGCTGGCAAAATAAGAAAGGGAGTATCCTTCAAACGGCAATCATTGCTGGCACA
Organism: Aquirufa sp.; assembly: GCA_044338355.1. Taxonomy (GTDB): domain Bacteria; phylum Bacteroidota; class Bacteroidia; order Cytophagales; family Spirosomataceae; genus Aquirufa. The sequence continues at coordinate 899 of JBIILT010000258.1, read as the reverse complement.
ATGGCGGCGAAAAAGACCTCTGATTTGATCCCTTTATGTCATCCGTTGGGATTGGATTCTTGCAAATTTGAAACAGAGGTCCATAAAGATCAAATTATTATTACTTGCATTTGCCGATTAGAAGCGAAAACGGGAGTGGAAATGGAAGCGCTAGTAGGCGCATCTGTAGCCGCTTTAACCGTTTACGATATGTGCAAGTCAGTGTCAAAAGGTATCGTGATTAAAGAAACAAAACTGATCTCTAAATCAGGAGGCAAATCCGATTTTACAGCCTAATATGTCCTCTCACCACATCATTCGAGACAAACAAGAACCTGCGCTGATTATTGCGAACGGGGAGGCTTGTTCTTTGGATCTAGTTGAACAATTATTAGAGTGGTCTCCCACGGTTATTGTGTTGGATGGAGCCATCGAGCGTGTGGTGTCATTAGGAATTAAAGTGGATGTCTGGTTAGGAGACTTTGATCATGAGCATGCAGCAGATTACAGCAATTATCCATTGAAAAAAGTGCATACGCCTGATCAGAATTTGACCGATTTGGAAAAGGCATTCGAATATTTGCTAGAGGAAGGTTATCCGGCAGTTAATGTTGTTTGGGCTTCCGGAAAGCGAATGGATCACACGCTGAATAATTTTCATTCCCTTGTGGCCTACGGTCGGAAATTGAAGATAGTTTTCTTTGATGATTATTCTACGTCTTATTTATTGCCTCCCAGTTTTGAAAAGTGGTATCCAGCTGGTACACCCATTTCTTTAATGCCTTATGGCGAAGCATTTCAAGTGAAATCCTCTGGTTTAGTCTACGACTTAAATCATCCGGTGTTAAAATTAGGCACCCAAACGAGTTCGAGTAATGAAGCGAAGGAAGATGGAATTGTGAAAATTAGCTACGAAAGCG
>JBIILT010000276.1:0-2763 GCA_044338355.1 Aquirufa sp. | reverse complement strand
CGCAATACTTCCATTGCTTCATCCATTGACTTCTTCTTGGCCATTTTAGTTGCTGTGGCGTGTTTAACCTTTTCAGCATCTTTACCGTATTTTTTCTTGAAAGTTGAATCTGCCTGTTTCATGCCTTTGACAAACTTTTCTTTCTTGGCTTTTTCTTCTGGATTAAGAGTACGTTCTTTTAATGCTTGGCGGATTACATCTAGCATAGCACGATGCTTTTGATACTCATTGTTTTCCAACACGCTGTCAAAACTATTTGTTTTTTCAAAAGTTGATACTTTTTCTGACAACTGTGAATGTGCCTGTTGCAGCTGTGATTCTGTAAATTTATTAAGGCTTAGTTTATAGCCAAACTTCTTGGCTAAACTTTCGTTAAGCACATCACTGCTCATTTTGTTCGATAATTCTCTGATTTGCATAGTAGCATCCTAATAGACTTGTTATTATTATTTATATCAAAACATCGATTTAAACTTAGACGCGATTTCTAGTTTTGTAAACTTTGCTCTCGAGTCTGTGATTTCCCAGCGCCATAGGGCTAGATCTCTGCGATCGATGTCTTTAACTGTTTGATATCTATATTTAAAAATGCTAGCATCTGTGGCATTTTGTTGATAAGCAACATCTAGATTCTTAATTTGATTGTATGCGGTAATGTTATTAACTGAGTAATGCTTTGCAGCCATTAGCGCACAGGCCTTGAGATTGAATGAATCAATCTTAAATCCGCCAACTTTAAACAAATTCCATAACCCTTGCTTGTCTTGTTTAATTTTAAAATTCTTGTAGACTACGCTTTTGTCAGGTAGTACAAAGATAGGAAGCTCGCGTTTAAATTCGTCTTCTAAATATTTTTCTAGTTTTTCTGCGTGTCGTTTAAAATTCATTGGCAATTACTCTAGGATTGTGGTCTCCTATCTTAATTACCAAACTCTTACGGACCAGCCCCTCGATTATGAAACGATCACGTTCTGAGAAACTATTAAGGTAAGCAGCGCCCTTTAGGCGCTCTAAGATAGCATCTTCTTCACGACTAGTGAATATAGTAAAATCGCTGATAAGTTCGTTTATTTTCATTTGCTGTAGGGTCTATCAACTAGATTAGGGTTTTTAGGTTTCGTTTTGGTTAGGTCAGTTGCCATCCTGTCAAACGCACTAGCACCCGGTGTAGGTGTTGCAGGAACAGGCGCATCTTTACTAAATGGTTTGTCAACTAGATTAGGATTTTTAGGTGCGGTTGATGCCGCTTTAGGAGCAGCTGTTGTGGCTGCTTTCTTGGCGATTTCTTCTTTGACTTTTTTCTCAAAGGTTGTTTTAAAATAATTGCCTAAGGCTTCTTTGGCACTTGCAGGGATCGCTGCTATAATCCTGTCTTTCATTCCGGCCAAATATTTAACACCCCAATAAGTTCCTGCCATACCTAACACTAGGTAGAACCAGTCTTCCCATCCCATTTGATCTACATCATAATTGTTTTTATGTATTGTTTCGACAATTACTTTTATAGAGTCGGCTAAAAACCAAGCGTTAATTCCTGCAACTATCATTGTCCATGCGGTCTTGCCTATAGCAGCTTCTATAACGGCAACTGTTGCAGCTGGGATACCAGCTAGAATTGGTATAAATTCATCCAGCTTTTGTCGCTCAGCTAAAAATTCTTTTGCTCTCATTTAGATAGTCCGGCTAGTCTACTGATGTGATTCAATGCTTCTTCTGTTGAGATTCGTATCTGTTGACCAGCTTGTATTTTATCTTGCTGCTCTTGTCCAGGCGGCGTTGTTGCACCAGGTGTACCAGCTACTGGCTTGCCTAATGATAAGTTACCCTGCGGATCCTTAGTTAATCTTGCTAGGGGTGCAATAGTCTTAGTTCCGTCGGGATTGTCAATGGTCACATCCTTAGCGGTTGCTTGACTAACCTTGCCCATTGTTTCTTCTTCCGTTACCTCTTGATCTCTATACACACCGTCTGTTTTCTCTTTCGGAGTGCCGCCAGTTGCTTTAACTAGTGCAGTTAGTAAATCGTTAAACTTTAGTGTATCGTCAACAAGGGCCTCTGGAACAATAGTATCACTACCTAATACTAGATCAGCATCATCAAAATACAATTTTGTTTCTTTTGGTAGTCCCGCTTCTTGTTTTAGCCAGCTGGTGATTTTACTTGAGTTTCTAAACTTTCTATAAAATCTAACAACGTTATAACCGTGAGCTGAACCTTCCGCTACATCTTGTTCGTTTTCTGGCAATACACCCTTAGGCCCTGTTCGCTTAATGTCATAGGCATAAGACTTACTCATACCAACTTTATCACCCGGGTATGTTTTTTTATAAACTTGACCTTGTTTGTTTTGTTTAGCGTATTCTTCACGATTTTTTAATGGGTCTGACTCCACTACACTTTCGTTGTTTGCCTTTTCTCTAGCTTTATCTCTAGTACGACTGTAGCCTTTTTCTATTGCTTGTTGTTCCTGGTTAGGGTAGACAGTTACTTTAAACATTTTACCATCTTTAACAATGTACCACTCTGATGGATCTAAATCATGTCGTTCATCGTTACCGCCACCGTCTTGACTATAGGCGTAAGAGTCACGTTTACCCATGCCCGACACGCTGCTGTCGTAGTCACGTTGGTAAGAATCTCTTCGATCACGCATTTCTACAACTCCTTGCTCATTACTGACAACTTGATTAATTTTCATATTTTGTTCTCCGAGGCTCAGTGCTTGGTCTTGTAGTTTATACAAGTGCTGTTGCAACTGTCCTA
>JBIILT010000257.1:0-2778 GCA_044338355.1 Aquirufa sp. | reverse complement strand
ATTTACGCCCCATTCGTGTTTTCTTTGCGGTTCAGAATTGAAAATCAAATCTAATGAATTTCCCTCTTTTTGTCGCTAGGCGTATTCGGAAAACTCAGGACACCTCCTTTTCTAAGACGGTGACCTACGTGGGTATCGGAACGGTGGCCGTAGGAACGGCGATTATTCTGGTATCGTTTGCGATTCTTTTTGGCTTTAAATCAACTATAGAAGATAAGCTTACCAGCTTTTCTGGTGATGCACGCATCTCTCAAATATCAGGTAATCACTCTTTTTCAGAGATTCCCTTGGTTCGTAACCGAACGTGGGAAGCACAAACTTTAAAGCGTCCGGAGATCGATCATATTCAAGCCCACGTGCAGAGACCCGGTATTGTGGTGGGAAAGGATGGTTTGGCTGGAATCATAGTGAAAGGGATTGGTAAAGATCTTCCCGTCAAGCAACTAGAAAAAAACATTATCGGTGGATCACCTATCATTAATGGACCTCAAGAGATTATCATAAGTAAAACTTTGGCAAAACAACTGAAGGTCAAAACCAATAACTCGCTGATTCTTTATTTTCTAAGCGCTCCGGAAAGACCGCGAAAAGTAAAAATAAAAGGCATCTACGAGACAGGGCTAGAAGAACTGGATAAAATAATTGTGTTGGCAGACCGTGACTGGGTCCAAAAAATGAACGGCTGGACGGCTGACTCCTTAGGAACCTATGAAATATTCTTTAAAGAAAACCAGAATCTTCAAGCGAAAACCAATGCTTTAGCCAAGACGATGCCGCCAGAATGGAGCATTAAACCAGTGACAGAGATCTATCCTGGGCTATTTGAATGGATGACTATGCTGGATAGAAACATCGTGATTTTCATTAGCCTACTCTTCGTAGTGGCTTGCTTTAATCTGATTGCCACACTTTGGGTGCTCATCATGGAACGCGTACCTATGGTGGGTTTATTAAAGTCAATGGGGGCCTCCGCATCACAGATTAGGAGAATCTTTTGGTGGAATGGATTGTTCATATTAGTCAGAGGATTGCTAATCGGAAACGGCATTGCTTTTCTTTTCTGCTACCTACAATCGAGCTACCAACTGATACCCTTAGATCCAGAAAGTTATTTCATGGCCAGTGTGCCTATCGAATGGGATGCGGCTACCTGGGGAATTGTCAATGGACTCACGATTCTTTTAGTAGGCTTCATGATGAGCATTCCTACCCTGTTGATTACCAAAATAGAGCCTAATGAGGCGCTGAACTTCAAGAATTAATGCTAAAAAAGATTTTCATTTTACTATGCTTTTTCACTGTTGCGAAAGCACAAGATAGCCTCCGCTATTCCATTGATTTAACTAAATTACAGAACGATCGCCTCACGATTGAAGTAAAATTACCTGTAGGCGTAAAAGAGTTTTGTTTTCCGAAAATGGTGCCGGGTACGTATGCGATCTATAATTTTGGAAGGTATGTAAGCAATCTGCAAGCCTTTGACCAGAATGGGAAGCCAATAGCAGTCATTCGTAAAGACACGAACACTTTTTCTTTCAAAAATGCCTCCTCACTTAGCTATGAGGTAGACGATACCTGGGATAGTCCAGAGATCAAAGGAACCTATATTTTCGAGCCTGCGGGTACTAATTTCCAAAAAGATACCCTGTTTGCCCTGAATACACATGCTTTACTGGGCTACATTAAAGGGCGAGAGCAAATCCCTGTTACATTGCAATTGAAAACTCCGAAAGGATTAGTTGCCTCTTCCTCCTTGCAGGCGCATAATAATACCTACACTGCCTCCTCTTTCCAGCAACTAACAGATGCCCCCATCCTTGTGGCACCAGCAGATACGGTTCATTTGCGGGTGGCAAATGCTGATATTTTGATTTCTGTCTATTCACCTAACAGAAAAATAAAGGCTTTAGAGGTGGCTGAGCAATTAAAACCTTTATTGAAAGCCCAATTAAACTACCTAGGGGGCACTTTCCCTGTTGAAAATTATGCCTTCCTGATTGTGATGTCCGCTCATCTGAAGAATGGATCTTATGGTGCCTTAGAACATGCGCAGTCCTCTTTCTATTATTTACCTGAAGACTCCATTTCGGTTATGGGCCCTGTCATACAAGACGTAAGTGCACATGAATTTTTTCACATTCAAACCCCGCTGAATCTTCATTCCAAAGAGATTGGTTCCTTTGATTTCCAAAATCCACAGATGTCAAAACACCTATGGTTGTATGAGGGCTTAACTGAATATGCCGCTCAGCATATGCAGCTACAGGGAGGCCTGATTAGTCTACCCGCATTTCTCGAGCGAATGACGGAGAAACACCGAACGAGCTATTTTAGCTTTGATAATTCGATTCCTTTTACAAAAATGAGCAAAGGAGTTTTGGCAAAATACAAAGAGGAATATGGCAATGTATACCAAAAAGGAGCCCTTATTGGCCTTTGCCTTGATTTATACCTCCGTAATGAAACCAATGGTCGCTATGGAACCCAGCAGCTCATCCGCGACTTATCAGCTCGATTTGGTCCAGAAAAATCCTTCGAAGACGATGATTTATTTCAACTCATAGCAGAGACGACCCAAGTGAAAGGCATTCAAAAATTCTTAGCCCTGTACATCAGCGGAAACAAAGAGTTACCTCTAAAGGAGCTATTGCCCACTATTGGATGTGAATTACGCAGCCCAGATGGGAAGAAAGAGAAGGAGGCAATTCTAGAGGCAATGAAACAAGAATTGAAGGAGATAAAAAATCCAAGCCCGTCCCAATTGAAACTAAGACAGGC
>JBIILT010000256.1:0-2788 GCA_044338355.1 Aquirufa sp. | reverse complement strand
AAATTTGTCTCGATAAGAAGCACCATAGGCAAAATCCCAGGAAGTTAATGCTCCAGAATTAGAAGCAAAGCCTGCTTGATTTGTGGGCAACAAAGGCTGAAAACGCTCAAATGGAGCTCCACCCGTTTTAAAATTTGGGTTGATTAAAAAGGTTTGATAGGCTAAGGCCTCAGCAGAAGATGCCGTTCCAGAGTTAGTATCATATTCATCATCTAAACTAGCCCCAGTTGCGTCTTTATCATTTGCCTTTTCTATAAAATTATCAAGTAATGAACTGCGATTATTGGTTCCAGATACTTGAATTGGCTGTATAAAAATAGCCTGTCGAGAATAGCCAAAACCAAACGATCCATGCCAATCACCCCCACTCAATGTATTACTTGAAATCACCATTCCTAAAGTAGGCACCTGTAACTGACTGTCTGATGCTTCATTCGCAGAGGACAGATAGGATGATTTCGTTTGAACACTTGTATAAGCAAGACTCATATTCACCTCTGACCGAGTATAAAAACCCAATCCAGCAGGATTTCCGGAAATAGCACTTAAATCAGCGCCTAATGCACCACTTGCACCACCTAACGCCTGCATTCGAGCTGTTCCAGACGAATAATTGGTGGAAAACTGTTTGGCTAAACCTGGGTAGGTATAGATTTGGGCCATAGCCTCGCTCAGCGTAAACACGCTGAAAAGTAAAAAAAGAGCTTTTTTCATGATCGTAAATTAACGAGGACCGCGACTAGAACCACCTCCAGAACTACCGGAGCTTCCGCCAGAACTTGGACTACTATAAGAAGGAGTAGAATAAGAGTTATTTCTTTGCCCTCCCTCTACTGGCGCTGCCTTATATTCATAATTCGAATTACGGCGAGGAGCCACATAAGCCGGTTGCGAACTAGAACCTGATGATTGACTTGCCGGTTGAGTATTTACACGTGGTAGATTATTTCCTTGCGTATTATAGGAATTATTCCCGCCACGAGGTGAATTGGAATAATTGCCCCCCGAACTACGATTAGTTGATCGATCCTCACGAGGTCCGAAGTTCCTTCTTTCCCTCACATCACTTTGTTGATTTTGGTTATTAAATCCATTGTTAAATCCGTTGTTAAATCCATTGTTAAACCCTCCAGGACCATAGAAATTATTAAATCTGTAGAAATTATTAAACCCATAAGGATTATAAAACGGACTGTAAAATGGACTATAAAATGAACCGTAGAATGGATCAAAAAAGGGATTGAAAGGATCGTTAAATGGACTGTAGAAAGAATAAGGATTGAAACCTGAGAACCCAACACCTACACCAATGCCAATACTTAATGACCTAAACGGGCTTCCAAAAGTAGAGAAACCCGGATTCCAATAGTTAAATGGCGTGTATCGATAGCCATATCCCATATAAGGGCTATTAAACAATCCATCGTTAAGTCCTTGCTGGTAAGCAGATTGATATAAATTAGGATTAACCCGCGTAAAAGATTCTTGCGCTAAACCTTCCTCTTCCTCAATTACTTCGGCTTCCACTTCCGACTCTTCTAGATCTTGAAAATCAAGGTATTTCTTATCTTTAGCGGCTTTAGCGGCCTGAACTTTAGCCACCTGAACGCTACGATTCGACTCATCGTATAAATCATCTGTCGCGTACGAATTGTTTGTCACATTCACACAGCTTGAAAGGATTCCAAATCCTACAAGCAATAAATAAGCAAAGGATTGATTTTTCATGGTTTTTAGCGGATGATGTCAATTAAAAGCCTAACAAAACGTATCTTTGTAACGTTCCATTTTTGTAAACGTAAAGTAAACGAAAAAAGGAACATCATATTTCGATTTTAACAATATTTATGAGTAAGTCCCTACCCAGCCGCGCAGACAATTATTCTGAGTGGTACAACGAATTAGTGAAAAGAGCAGATTTAGCGGAGAATTCCGCGGTCAGAGGCTGTATGATTATCAAGCCTTATGGCTATTCCATTTGGGAGAAAATGCAGCGTGCTTTAGATGATATGTTTAAAGAAACAGGCCATTCGAATGCCTATTTCCCCCTTTTCATCCCTAAATCTTTCCTTTCGAAGGAGGCTTCTCACGTAGAGGGTTTTGCCAAAGAATGTGCGGTAGTAACCCATTACCGACTAAAAAATGATCCGAATGGCGGCGGAGTCATCGTCGATCCAGACGCGAAATTAGAAGAAGAATTAATTGTGAGACCTACGTCGGAAACGGTGATTTGGTCCTCTTATAAAAACTGGATTCAATCCTACCGTGATTTACCTCTGTTGATTAATCAGTGGGCAAACGTGGTTCGTTGGGAGATGCGTACCCGCTTATTCTTACGCACAGCTGAATTCTTGTGGCAAGAAGGCCACACGGCACACGCAACTAAGCAAGAGGCAATCGAAGAGACCGAGCAAATGCTAGAGGTATATGCGGAATTTGCAGAAACCTTTATGGCAATGCCCGTATTAAAAGGAATTAAAACGGCGAATGAGCGTTTTGCAGGAGCGGATGAAACGTATTGTATCGAGGCATTGATGCAAGATGGGAAGGCACTTCAAGCGGGAACATCGCACTTTTTAGGCCAAAACTTTGCCAAAGCCTTCGATGTGAAATTCGTTAACAAGGAAAACCAATTGGATTACGTTTGGGGAACCTCCTGGGGTGTTTCCACCCGTTTAGTGGGGGCCTTAATTATGGCGCACTCGGATGACCAAGGTTTAGTATTACCTCCTAAATTAGCCCCTATTCAAGTGGTAATCGTTCCTATCTACAAAGGAGAGGAGCAGTT
>JBIILT010000255.1:0-2794 GCA_044338355.1 Aquirufa sp. | reverse complement strand
ATTTCGGCAGCACCTTTCCACTTCTGGACGCCAGATGTATACGAAGGGGCGCCCACCATCTTTACGATGTTTATGTCAACGGTGGTGAAAGCAGCCAGCTTTGCAGCCTTATACCAAATGCTAACAGGTCCTTTTGGATCATTGTATGGCACTTGGGTTTATCCGATCTACTACATTAGTATGTTAACACTTTTAGTGGGGAATATCACAGCGGTGTACCAACAGTCTGTTAAAAGAATGCTAGCATACTCTAGTATTTCTCATGCCGGTTACCTGCTAATTACCCTAAGCGCTAACCAAGTAAGTACCTCATCAACCATCTTGTATTATTCCTTATCCTATACCTTAGCAACGATTGTAGCTTTTGGCGTAGTTATGTTAGTAGCAGAATACCAAACAGGTCGTACTGAAAAACCAGAAAACTTCAGTTCTTTTGAAGGCTTAGCGAAGCAAAACCCGGAATTAGCCTTCTGCTTTACGATATCCTTATTGTCTTTAGCTGGCATTCCTTTGACTGCAGGATTTTGGGGCAAGTTCTTCGTGTTCTCTGATATGTTCAATAGACACGTTTATTTTCCAGTTATCTTAGCCATCATCATGTCTGCCATCGGAGTATATTACTATTTCAAAGGAATTATTGCCTCCTACTTTAAAGATGGAGACATCGAACGAATTGAATTACCTGGATTAGTAAGATTCGCGATGTGGGCTTGTACGCTTGGTACCTTGTTATTAGGCGTATATCCGAGTATTGTTAAAAACCTCTTTTAAATTTGGCATTTGAGCGACAAGAAACAGGCCCTTTTCAATCAGAAAGATTTATTCGCTTACTTCGTAGTGGCTGGATTAGGAGCATGTGTTCAATTACTCGCTGGAGGTTTAATTAAAGATTGGTTCCGCGTATCCTATGAAGATTCCATTCTTCCTGCCTATTTCATTGCCCTGTTATTCGGGTTTTTTTTGACCAAATTGTTTGCTTTTAATGCGCGCCAAAGCCATCAAACAAGACGCGAGATGCTTAAGTATCTCCTCGTAGCGAGTTTTTCAGGTATCATCACCTGGCTATTCAGTACCATTCCTTATGAATATATTCACGAACGCTACCCGGATTTCTTTTTTCTCATCCCTTATTCAGTCAAAAAGTTAAATATTACTCAAATCCTTACCACCTTACACGGAATGGGGTTTAGTTTTTTATCCAATTACATTCTACACAAGACCTTCACCTTTAAGTCGAGCGGGTTTTACGATCGATTTAAGGAGCTGACAAAATAGGATTTATCTAATTTAGAACTTATCTAAGTTCCTAATTCTTAAGAAATCCTAAGCCGATTAAGCACCATTAAGCTATATTTTTATATTTTTTTGTCCATTCCTTAAAAAAATCTTAAAAATTTATTTGCATTTATTTGTACTTATAAAATAATGCCGTAGATTTGTGACTCAAACCTTAAACAAAATAAGAAATGAAAAAAGTATTCGCTCTAGCTTTCGTTGCTGCAATGGTAACTTTAGCATCTTGTGGTGAGAAGAAAGCAGAAGCTTCTGCTGACACTGTTGCTGTTGATTCTGCTGCTGCTGCTGCTCCAGCTGATTCTGCTGCTGCTGACACTGCTGCTGCTGACACTGCTGCTGCTAAATAATTTTAGCACAACGATCAGAAAAAAGTCCTTCGCATGCGAGGGACTTTTTTTATGCCTAAATAAAACCGGATGAAGAATAAAAAGATTGATTCCTTTTTTGATCACTTCCCACCCAAAGTAGCGGAATACTGCTTTCAACTTTGGCATGATTATTCTTTTGACTTTATTGTCAGTAAATCCCGTGATTCGAAACTGGGTGATTATCGATTCAGCCCAACAAAAGGACATCAAGTAACGGTTAATCATAACCTGAATCCCTATGCTTTTCTAGTCACTTACATTCACGAAGTGGCCCACTTAACCACTTACTTAGCCCACAAGAACAAAGTTCTTCCGCATGGTCAAGAATGGAAGACGGAATTTTATAACCTCTTCGAGCCCATTCTGGATGAGGATTTATTACCAGGAAAACTTGTCAATATCCTTAGATCCTATTTAAAAAATCCAGCAGCCTCCTCGAACGGCTACCAACCCCTAGTTGACATACTCAAAAGTTTCGATTCGGAACCTCCTGCGGGCACCCCATTAGTCGAATTAGCGGAGGGCGCAACATTCGCCTTAAAAAACCTTCGCCTCATCAAAGGGAAACTTCGCCGAACCCGTTACATTTGCAAAGAATTAAATTCAGCTCGAAACTACTTAGTGGCTAAGAATGCGTACGTGTTACCGATTGACATTTCTTAAATTACTCTTGCCTCTATTACTTGCGGCCTTCATCAGCCGTGCCCAAAATTCCATCTTATCAAGTGGCCGTTGGATCAAAGTGGGTATTACTCAATCTGGCATCTATCAAATTACCCCTTCATGGCTTGCTAAATTCAATCTAAAGGCCTCTCAATTAGGAGTATATGGACACGAAATAGGTGAATTACCTCAGGCAAATGCAGCTCCACGACCTATTGATTTACAGCCCATCCCTTTCCTGAAACAAGGAGAAAATGTTGTTTTTTGGGCAGAAAAATTCACACATCACTACAGCGATACTACCTTTTATTTTATCCGTTTAGATGAGTCGACACCAAAGCTTATCTCAGAATTAACCACGAGCTCCAATTCATCTACTCCAGGTCCAGTATTAGATTATGCTTTAAGTCGATTTCACTACGAACCAGAAACGTATAACCTATTGCAATCAGGGAGAGAATGGTTAG
>JBIILT010000254.1:0-2807 GCA_044338355.1 Aquirufa sp. | reverse complement strand
TAAGAGTGAAAACTAATAAAAACATCGATATACTTAGCATAAAGCAGCCAAAAATTAAAACTGGAATACGACCATATTTATCAGATGCTTTAGAAAAGAAGAGGCGTATTAGAATAGATGAAATGGTATAAATCGTAAAATATAATCCCTTATTGTTCCAGCCTAAAATTTTAGAGGTATCCGGAATGAGGGTAATCATGGCACCCGCGGAAAAAGAAACGAATAACATAATCCAAAAAACAGGAACGATTTTGGGCTCAAAAACATCTTTCCATCCAATTCTAAACAAAGAAAGGCTGAGTCGCGATTTCATTGCTTTTGGCAATGTTTCTTTCATTCTACTTAGTATAATTATGGAGGCTAAAGCAAAAACAGAGGAGATATAGAACATTTGGTCTATACCATATTCAGCGGCTAAAAAACTGCCAATTGCTGGCCCAATGGACATTCCCGTGGCAGTAAATATGCCTAATCCACCTTGAGCTTCACCTCTGCGGTCTTCTGGAATAACATCCGCAACGTAAGCAGCTGTAGCCGTTGGTTTCGTACCCGTAGACATGCCATGAATGAAGCGGAGGAATAAAAATCCTTGTACCGTATGCATTAATGGATATAATCCACCACAGATAAAGCAAACAAGGGAACCGAAAGCCATGATGGGTATTCTGCCTAGGTGATCGGTTAATTTTCCGGAGAATGGACGCGAGAATCCTGCTGCAAGTGTGAATAAAGCAATTGTGTATCCAATGTATTCTTTACCTCCCAGACTTGCTAAATAATCCGGTAATTCTGGAATGATCATCGAAAAGCTAGCAGAAAACAAAAAGTTACTCAGGCAAAGCAAAAAGAAAGATAAGGAGTACAGAGACGGTTTCGTTGCTGTCATTTACAGATCTTCTTCTAAAATGGTGGTAATTTCCTTCTTATTCAATCCTAATAAAAAGGCCGGTAGTAGAATTAAGTTGCAAATCATTGCCATCAATAAGGTCACAGAAACCAATATCCCTAAAGCTTGGGTTCCTTTGAAAGTAGATGCCGTAAAGATAAAGAAGCCAAAAAACAGAATCATCGCGGTGTAGAACATGGATACCCCTGTTTTTAGAATGGTTGTTTGAACTGCTTTCTGGATGTTTTGGTTATTTTTGGCCCATTCTTCCTTATATCTTGTTAAGAAATAGATGGTTCCATCACTCGAGATTCCGAAGGCGATGGAGAAAATTAGAATGGTACTAGGCTTTAAGGCAATGCCAAAATAGCCCATCAATCCAGCCGTTATAATCAATGGAATTAAGCTAGGTAGGGTAGAGATTAACACCATTTTCCAGGAACGGAATAGGAGTGCCATCAAAATACAAATCAATATGATAGCCGTAATCGTACTTTCGATCAGGTTGACTTGCAAGTATTCTGTTTGGAAAGCATAAATGACTGAATTGCCCGTCACATCTGCTTGATAACCTCGTTTATCACCAGTAGGTAGTAATTCTCCCGTTTCAATGTCGGTTCTGAAAATGCTATCAATTTTAGGCTGAATTTCGTCGAATAATTGTTTCGTTCGAACGGTTCCTGCGTCCTGCATTTGGAAACTGATACGTGTGAAACGTTTGTCTTTATCGATGAATCCAGCAAATAGGTTGTTATTTTTGCCATCAAGGCTTGATTGGAAGTCCTTTAGTTTAGCTAATTCGTCGATTCCTGGCAAGGTGAAATACTTCGGATCTCCACCACGATACACCTGGTATAGGTATTTGGTGGCGGTTAAAATAGAAAGTCCTTGGGTGAATTCAGGGTATTTAGCAATTAACTTCTCGGTTCGTTTTATTTTGGCCAAAAGCTCTGGCGTCAACGCTCTCCCTTTTTCAAACGCATCGATATTTACTTCAAATGGCATTACGCCCTTAAATCGATCTTCTACAAACTTTAAATCGGTATAAATGGCATTATCGCGAGGTAAATCATCGACGATATAACCCACTGCCTGAATTTTACTCAATCCATAAAAAGAGATAACTAACACGATTGAAATGAAACTATAAATAAATTTTCGGTGGTGCAGTACCCAAATGTCCACCCGGTTCAAGAATTTATTCACGCGAACAGACTCAAAATGCGCTAAATCTTTCTGCTGAGGAGGAGCCAAGAAACTAAAGAAAATAGGAATCAATACCAGCGAAACGAAAAAGGTGATCAGTACATTCAACGCGGCCACAATTCCAAACTCGACCAATAAAGCCGAGCCCGTAAAGGCGAATACACCAAAACCGATCGAGGTAGTTAAGTTAGCTAAAAACAAGGTTCTGCCTATTTTGGAGGCACTTTCGATCAAGGATTCTTCCTTTGATTTCCCTGCTAAATAGGTCTCATGGTATTTATTCAATAAGAAAATGACATTTGGAATACCGATCACCACTATCAGGGGAGGAATCAATCCTGACAATAAAGTAATCTTAAACCCAAAGAACACAATTGTGGCTAATGACGCTACAATTCCTACCAGCACCACGATATTCGCGAAGAATACCACCTGAAAGGAGCGAAAGAAGAATAATAAAATCAATGAAGTAACTAGGATGGCTAGTCCTAAAAATAGACTTAATTCTTTCGTCACCTGAGAAGTATACTCTGTTCTAATAAAGGGCATACCTGTCATATGAACCGTATGCTTCATTTTAGCTTGGTATTGCTCACCTAAGGCCTTAATGTTTTTCACTAAGGTAATACGACCTTTATCGTTGATCACCTTTTGATCCAACGTAATTAATAGCAAATGCGTTTTCAAATCTTCCGTGTAAAGGAAGTTTTTGTAG
>JBIILT010000253.1:0-2808 GCA_044338355.1 Aquirufa sp. | reverse complement strand
CCCTTAACATATTGATCTCTGTAGGTAATCCTAAGTCCAAAAACTCGTGGGCCGTATCCATGATATGGGCTCCCCAGTCTCCTAGTGCACCTAAACCATAGTCAAACCAGCAGCGCCATTGACCGTTCACAAAATCTTTTTGATACTCATGTGGCTGAACTACACCTTGCCAAATATCCCAATCTAATGTCGAAGGAATCGATTCTGCTGCCGGGAACTTGGTAATTTTCGGATCCCAGCTATGCCAGCGACGCGGTGAATTCATGTGTGCCGTCATGGATGTCACATCTTTAATAAGCCCTGCTTCCTTCCACGCTTTGAATTGGAAGTAATTGCCTTCTGAGTGGCCTTGGTTACCCATTTGGGTAACTAAGTTCGGGTGCTTGAGAGCCGCGGCCATCATTAATTCGACTTCATTAAAGGTACGCGCCATCGGTTTTTCCACAAACACGTGTTTGCCTAAACCCAATGCCATCATCGTGATAGGGAAGTGGGAGTGATCAGGGACACCTACCATAACGGCCTCAATTTTTGATCCCATTTTATCAAACATTTGACGAAAATCTTGGAAACGCGGCACATCTGGGAATTTCTCTAAAACCTTTAAGGTCTGAGGAGCACCCATATCCACATCACAAAATGCGACGATATTCGCTAGTCCCGTATTGTATAAAGACATCACATCTGAACCACCTTGGTTACCGATACCGATACAAGCTAGATTAACTTTTTCACCTGGTAATTTAGATAGTATGTTCGGGAAAGCTGCAGCAGCTCCTAATAAGCCAGCATTCTTAAGGAAGTCCCGGCGTGAATTATGTTGATTGATCATAGGAATAAATAGGTTTGTCTTTTAAAGTCAAAAACTAGGCGAATCTACTTAGCTAATGCTTTTCTTAATAATTCCACACTCTTACGAACACCTGATTTTGCGTCTTCTTTTCCTTCAAATTCGATGGAAATATAACCGTGGTAGTTCACATCCTTCAATATTTTCACGATTCTGTCATAATCAAGGTCTAATGAATACCATTCTCCTCCACCATAATAGGTTTTAGCCTGTACGAAGCTAGCTCTCGGGGCGATCATCTTTAATTTATCATAAGGATTTTCTAGGAAATTCCCCGTATCCATTAATAATCCGAGCCAAGGTGAGTTCACCGTATCTTGGATTCGAATCATGCCCTCTGGCGTAGATCCTAAACCCCAGTGATTTTCTAAGGCCAATAAAACGCCACATTCTTCGGCCTTTTTCAAACATTGTTGAATGCCATCTACACACCATTTGTAGCCATCATCTTCGGTGTAGCCAGGAAGAATGGGTTCGATTCCTCTGTTTTTCATTAAGTCATCAAAGGATTTGATCGTGTTCCATCGGCCGGTATTTAGACGCAAACATGGAATACCCATTTTATAGGCTAATTCGATGCATTGGTTCGTATGGTCGACGTGCTTTTTTAGTTCCTCTTTATCTGGAGTAACAAAACCCTGGTGAATCGAAAGGCAAGTCATGGCGATGCCATTCACGAAGGCATGCTTTTTGAGTTTTTGAAGGTAAGCGTTGTCTTCACTCTCCATTTGGCGATGAAGGACGTCAATTCCCTCTAATCCGAGGGCAGCGGCATCATCAATTACTTTTTCGATGGGGAATTTATCGCCCTTAAAATGCCAATAGGAATAGCTGGAGACACTTAATTTAATGGAAGGTTGTAAACTAGGTTTAGCAGGAATGGCTTGCGATGAAGGAATTCCGCTGAGGCCACCTGCTAACAGGGAGCTCTGGATAAAATCACGTCTTTGCATCTTTTTTTAGGTTTAGAAAACCTAAGTTAAAAAAAAAGATGAAAGAAAAGTTCTTTCATCTTGATGCACACCAAACCACTAATAGATTTTGTAATAAGCGAAGGTAGACCTATTTCTCGATTATCAAATACCCCTCTTTCAAATTATCAGTTTACTGATAAAGCTGAAGGGCTTTTTTGAGATTTTTTTGCAGCTGTTCTTTTAAATAGATTGGTTCAATTACCTGTAATTCAGTGGCATACCGGAAAAGAAAATTTTCTACATCTTGATTTATTTCAATGGTAAGTTCGAATAATTGTTCATCTATTTGAATTTGTGAAGGATGTAAGGGGTATTTGGGTAAGTATTCTTTAATCCATGAATCGTCCTGAACTCGTAAGGTGATTTTTTCGGCTTCCCGAGTCCCCCGAAATAACCCTAGGCTATGTTTGAAATATTCACTTGGTTGAAAGGAAGGATGAATGCGGGTTTTTAGGGGGACAGTGCTTAAGCGAAGAGAGCCTATTCGATCTAATGCGAATAGCCTAAGTTTATCCAAGGAAATCTTTGTCTCACCCGTTGAAATCTCTTGGAACAATAAATACCAGCCCGTATACCAGCCATTATTGTATTCTTTGATAAGCAAGGGTAGGCAAGTAAGCGTTTTTGCTTTTGAGGTAGTCGCTAAACCTTTGTGTGAAATTTCAATTAACTGTTTGCCTGAGATCGCGTCTACCAGGAATTTCACATGTTCGGATCCGGATCGATCACCCTCATTAATTAGTTCGATGGCTGGCCAGTGTGCGATTTCTTCGTGTTTTATGAGGTTGTTTTCCAAAGAGATCGCCCGCAACTTATTCACAATCCCATTTCCATTTCCACCCGTAAACAAGTGCTTGTTGAAATCGATGATGGAAGCGATTTGGTCTAACTCCTTTTCTGAAAAAGAAGGGAAGGCACTGATGTCATCCCGTATGTAGTAGAAACGATTTTCAGACTTTGAATAGCGAATTAAATCCCCTTCCA
>JBIILT010000252.1:0-2812 GCA_044338355.1 Aquirufa sp. | reverse complement strand
AAATTTAATTAAATGACCTGAAACAAAAAAAAAGCGAAACTTTCGTTTCGCTTTTCGCTCTGGTAGAGAGTGAGGGATTCGAACCCCCGGACCTGTAACAGTCAACAGTTTTCAAGACTGCCGCAATCGACCACTCTGCCAACTCTCTGTCTCCTTAAGAGATTGCAAAAGTAAGGCGTTTTTCCACATTTTGCAATACCTGACTCTAAATTTTTAGATAAAATTCAAGATAAAATCTCTTTTTGATTGAAAATCAAGCTCATCTGGAATCCAATTAATTTCAATCCCGGCTCGTTCCATTTTCCTAAAATAAGTCATTTGACGTTTGGCAAACTGATGAATCGCAGTCTCTAAGCCATTTTCAAATTCCTCCCTGGAAATTAACCCCTCCACAAAATTCACCATCCATTTATATTCTAAACCCATCCAACGTAATTCCTGAGGATGTACCCCATCAAACAAAAGCTGTTGTACCTCTTCCAGCATCCCCTCCTTAAGCCTAAGCTGAAATCGATTCGATATTTTTTCTCTGCGTAGATCGGTAGATGGATTTAGACCAAAGACCGAATACTTAAATTGAATATCCAATGGCTCTGACAAGAAATGAGGGATATGGGAGAATTGGTAGTTTGCTAACAAGGATTCGATATATAAACCGGTACCACCACAGAGTATGGGTTGTTTACCTCGAGCAAAAACATCATTAATGGCATCAAAAGCGGCTTTTTGGAAATGTGCCACAGAGAAAGCCTCCCCTATTTCGTGGCTATCAATCAGGTGATACGGAATAAATCCATATTCTTTTAAGTCCTTTCCGGTACCTAAGTCAAGGCGGCGGTAGATTTGGCGGGAGTCTGCTGAAATGATTTCCCCATCTAAAGCACAGGCTATTTCCACGGCTAAAGCCGTTTTACCGCTAGCCGTGGGGCCTAATAACACGATGAGTTTCTTATCTGTAGACATAACGTAATTTCAAATTACCCTTATTCATTCGGTTCCCCAGCTGAATGGGGGCCGTCTCTCCTATTTTAGTAAAACCTACGGATAAAAATCCCTTGCCTGTATTCCATTCCTTGTCCACATAGGTCATCACATTGTGCGTTTGAGGGTGTAAATCTTTGTAAGCCTGCAAGAATTTAGTTAAACCACCTACGAGACGAATAGTTGATAATGTCGCTATTTCAATGAGTTCACCCGACAAACAGCCTTCTAAACCAGGTTCTTTCATGTGGAATGATTTCCCAAAAACCGCCACCGCTACTAGCGGATTACCATCATAGACATAGGAACTCTCAATTCCTCGAAAAACCCGGTGCGGCGGGACAATGCACCCATAATAACTAGATCCTTTTATAAATCCTTTCACGTGTTCCTGATCTAAAAATTCACGAGCGGCTTCCGAACTAATGGCTACAATTCGCGTATCCCGAGCGAAAACCGAACGTAAAGTTCCCGTTCGGGCGATGATATGTTTTTCAATCGAAGCGCGTCGTAACATCCATTGATCTTCCCAAATACACATGTCTCCCTCTTCTGAATTTCCAGGCATGGCTTTTATGCGTACCTTCGAGGCTTCGTGAAGCCATAATCCTTCTGCAATCGATTGAAAACCGATAGGAATCAGAAAATGAGAAAGGTTGCTAATGAACTCTTTTGGCATAAAACGTGTAAATATACAGTAGAATTAGGCGCAATGGCTCTTTACATCACAAAACAAATAGAAAAAACATATTACAATGGACTATAGATTTGAGGCGAGCCGAAAGGAAGTTTCCACTTTTACGAACCAAGAGATCCGAGATAATTTCCTAATCTCAACCATCTTTCAAGCAGATGAAATTAAATTAACCTATACCATTTATGATCGGATGATCATCGGTGGCGCGATGCCCGTATCTAAAACTCTTAGTCTTCCAAACCCAGAAAAATTAAAAGCTAATTTCTTTTTAGAAAGACGTGAATTAGGGATCATCAATGTAGGGGGTAAAGGCACTGTGACAGCAGATGGCGAACCATTTACCATCGATAAATTAGGTGCTGTTTATGTAGGCCGTGGCGTGAAAGAAGTGAGTTTCAGTTCTGCTTCGAGTGAAAATCCAGCCCAATTCTACTTATTATCTTCTCCAGCACATGCTAACCATCCAAACGCGAAATTAGATCGCGAGCAAGTTAGCACGGTGGTTTTAGGCACATTGGAAACATCTAATCACCGAACTATTTATAAGTACATCCACAACGAAGGCATTCAATCCTGTCAACTAGTGATGGGCTTGACGATATTGGAGCAAGGGTCTGTTTGGAATACGATGCCAGCGCACGTACATGATCGTAGAATGGAAGCTTACTTGTATTTTGATGTAACTCCAGGACACGCTGTATTGCATTTAATGGGCGAAACGACTGAAACGAAGCACATTTGGGTGCATAATCACCAGGCCGTTATTTCGCCACCTTGGTCGATTCACAGTGGAGCGGGTACGAAGAATTACTCTTTTATCTGGGGAATGGCAGGTGAGAACATGGATTATACCGATATGGATTTTGCAGAAATTGCTGATTTAAGATAATATGAGAAAACTGATCGTTCTTTTCTTAGGTTTAAGCACCGCTATCAGTGCCCAAAACTACTCTGAGCTAATGGCTAAGTCCATTATGCATACACACAAGGATTCAATTACCGTGAAACCGGGAAAACCGGCGGGTTGGGATTATGAGCAAGGGCTGGTTTTGAAGGCTTTGGAACATGTATACCAAAGAACTGGCGATGCCACTTACTTCAATTACATTAAAAAGAACATAGACAGTTTCGTGG
>JBIILT010000031.1:0-10524 GCA_044338355.1 Aquirufa sp. | reverse complement strand
GGTTGTATTCCTTGAATTAACAAAGGAGACTCGTCTGACTCGCTGGTTTGATGCGAGCTAAAGCGTCTGTGATTCAATTTTTCTAAGTCATCTAACCATTTGCGCAGCAATTTAACCGCTGGCCCTTGGTAGAATCGAAAGGCGCGCAAAGTCTTACGACCCGCTCGAACTAAATCACTAAAAATGGGATAAGGGAGCTCATTCAATTCATCTATGATGGGCTGCAATAAACTAGGCTCATTCGTGGATTCTAAGAGGTTTTTCGCGATACGTAAGAACCCTTTTTTATCAACCTCAACAGAAGCCATATAGGCCGAAAAAGCTTCTTTCTGGTACTTACGAGCTAAAACGACAGCCTCCTCGTCAAACGCCTTCAATTGCTCTTCTGAGGCTATATTTTGCTCGAGTATCCATCGACGGAACAACACATTACAATCCACTTCCTGCTCCCAAGCCAGACGTTCGGCCGACTTATAGCGTTCGTGTGAGCCAGAAGCTGAGTGACCTTGCGGCTGCGTGCATTCAATCACATGAACAAGGCAGGGTACAAATTCTGTGCGTGCTAATTCCGCTGCCTTTTGATAAGCTGCTGCTAATCCAGGGTAATCCCAAGCTTTCACTTGGATTATTTCTAATCCTTTCTCCTGCTCATTGCGCTGATAACCAGCTAAAGCCTTTGAAATGGACGATTTTGTCGTTTGAAATTCAATGGGAACCGAAATACCGAAGCCATCATCCCAGACCGAAAAGACGATCGGAATCTGCAAAACCCCAGCAGCATTAATGCACTCCAAAAACATCCCCTCAGAGGTAGAGGCATCACCAATGGTAGTGAAACAAACCTCTTGTCCACTTTTCGAAAAAAGAGCCTCATGATCTTTTAAATCAGCTCTTTCACGGTACATTTTAGAGGCATAGGCTATGCCTAAAGCACGGGGTATTTGGCCAGCGGTGGACGAAATTCCCGCCACTGTATTGTATCGAGAAGTTTGATCTAACCATTTTCCGTCTTCATCTAACCAGCGCGTCGCATGGTGATTATTCATCTGGCGACCGCCAGAATGCGGGTCAAATTGTATGTCTGGATGTCCGTATAATTGGGCAAAATATTGTGGCCAAGTTAGATCTCCGATAGCAGCGCCAATGGTCTGATCTCTATAATAACCCGAAATATAGTCTCCGGGGCGCATCGAACGCGCTAAAGCAATTTGGCAAAGCTCCTTTCCATCACCATAAATACCAAATTTTGCTCGACCTGAAAACACCTCTTTACGCACTAAAAGACTACATGCACGGCTGATAACCGCTAAACGATAGTCATCGAGTACCTGGGCAGGATCGAACGAAAGGTTAGGGTTTGAGAAAGTGACTGGATTCAAATGCTTGGTGTTATTAAACACGTAAAAATACAATAAAATCCTCTGCGTCCAAAGAGAATACAAACAAGAAACTTGCAGAAATCTTTTATTGTTTATAGATTTGAAACGTACTTTAAAACAATAAAATAAGTTATGAAAAAAATAATCGCCCTATTTGCGCTTGTTTTAGGCTTTGCCTTCGCATCACATGCGCAAGGAGCTTTAAAATTCAAACAAGAGAAGCACGATTTTGGAACGATCAAAGAAGGAACTGTAGCTACTTATAGCTTTGAATTTACGAATACAGGAAAAACTCCAGTCGTTATTTCTAACGTGCAACCATCTTGCGGATGTACTACTCCAGAATGGACAAGAGAGCCCGTTATGCCAGGTAAAACAGGTAAAGTAACCGCTTCTTATAACTCTGCTGGACGCCCAGGAAACTTCAATAAAACGGTAACCGTAATGAATAACGGGCAGATTTCTCAAATCATTTTAGCGATTCAAGGTAACGTTACATCCAAGTAATAAAATTATACAGTATAAAAAAGCTCTCTGTTAATCGCAGAGAGCTTTTTTTATTAGTCGCGGTTCTTAAGGCCTTCTTTTTCTCTTAGGCCATTAATCCAGCCTGCAATCTTCAGCACATCCGCCTTAGGCACATGACTCATAGGGGCCATTTCAGTGGCGTAATCTGGCCAGTTTTGGGGATTAGGTTTGTAGACTAACTCTAAAATCTTTTGGTTCGAATAATTACGTTTGGCAATTTCCGTGTAGGCAGGCCCAATTAATTTGCTGTCTTTCGCGTGGCAAGCAGAGCAAGTGTGTTTCTTTAATAGTCCAGCGATGCCTAATTCATAGCCCATCGAATTTTTAACAACCCTTACTTCCGTCACCTTCGTGAAGATTTGATCCTGAGGTGCCGCCGCCACTAAAGCAGGGCCCGCCGGAATCTCATTCAAAGTATAATATGCCGTTTCGTGCAATAAAGGCTCCCCTTTCTCGTTCAACACCCCTTTCAAGGTAAATTCATGGATGAAAAACTGGCGAATCCCATCGATGGAGATGCGTACCTTCTTGCGATCAGCAGAAACTTCCACTCCTTTGATTTTCAAGTCTTTTAACTCGATAATCGGAGAACCGTATTGGTGTTGGTATTTGTAGATATACGAACGAATCGCATAAGAAGCCGCTTTTTTCACGGAATTCACGTCCACTGGCTGTGTGAAGCTAAATTCGAATCCATCTGATTTAGCTTTAATCATGTCGATTTCGAATGGCATAATTCCATTCCAAAACAAGCGTTGCAAACCGAAATCATCTTTCCCTGTGCTACCCCAACCACGCGAGGTCATGCCCACAAACATACTGCCATCTAAACCAAAGCGCTCCCGTAAAATGCCCGACTGGAAACCCTCTCGGTAGTTGATCGCAAATCCTTGATACACACCATTGATTTTCTCCAGACCCATGCGCATCACTTTGGACTGACCTTGATCTGCCACGAAATACTGGCCAGGGAATGGGCTAAATTTGCCTTTTGTCGTGTCTTGCAATATATCAGAAGTAGAGATTCCCATAATCGCATGAGGGAACCAAACAGCTGGTAATTTGATCTTTGGATTTTTCTTGGCCGCCTCGAACATAGGTGAGCCATTATCTTGAATCTCTTCTAAGCTTAATTTCAACGGGCTATTCGGTTCTTTCGCCCATTTTAGACCGCCAGGATTTCCTGCAAATTCGCCTTTAGCTAAATGCGTCACGCGACCTGAGCCTACCCAGTCCCCTTGATTTTCACCATAAAAAAGGTCTCCTTCATCGTTAAAACTATAGCCGGCGGGGGAACGTAAACCTCCAGCAAATGGCTCCATTTTCCCGTCTGGAGAGATTTTAACGAACCAGCCACGCCATTTGGCAAACTTCCCTTCACCAAAACCTACCCAGGCTAAATTCAAACTCACCCACATATCTCCATTTTTATCAATCACGGGACCGTAGGTATACTCGTGGTAATTGCCAGATAGATCAAACTGATAAATAGGCTCATATAAATCCGCCACACCATCGCGATCGGTATCGGTAATCTTCGTCAACTCACCGCGCTGTGAGCAATAAAAAGCTCCATCCTTGTAGGCAAGTCCTAAAACCTCGTGCAAACCGCTTGCAAAACGACGGAAATACGTTTGGTGGTTATTCTTTTGATACGGATTTTCCACAATCCAAATCTCCCCTCTCCGTGTACTTACCGCCAAACGACCATCAGGCATGGTTGCCAGACCGCCCACCTCTAAATAAATTTCTTTCGGTATAGGCAGGGTCTTTATTTCGTAATATTCTTGCTCCTTTTTAGGAGCTGGTTTTGTTTGTGCAAAAACGCCTAGCGAGACTGCGAACAAAAGAACGAAAGCTGTATATTTTTTCATCGTTACCAAATCAAGTCATAAGTGAATTGTGCCCCAGAAAAAGGCACTCGAATTTGTTGTACGCCGGAAGCTATTTTCAATAGTTCTGCAGCAGCACCTTTCCATTCAATAAAATTACCTGGAATAGATGCTAGGCCATTCTGTAGCATAGAAAGGTGATGTCCATTGGCTAAAACCGCTTCTACATCACTTTTTTGTGGGCTCGCACCGATTAGGGTCAACGTGCGTTTCAAACCATTTCCAGATGGCAGAATGCGATCCTCAAGACGTAATTTCGCCGCTGGCCATTCATACATGAAGACCGGACGTCCAGCCTCTAAGCGATATCCCTTATAAACTAAATCCGTTGAATCAGGTTGTGCTTGATGCGCTAAAACTAAAGGGAATTTACCCTCTTGAACGACAGTTAAACCTAATGGTTCGGAGGTCTGAGGTTCACCTCTGTTGTCCCACATTTGTGTAGCATCTAGGAATTTACCCCGCCAAACCTGTAGAATCGCACCTTGCTTCAAATCATAGGAATAATGTAAACCAGATGGGTCGCCTATGTGAATCACATGCGTCTTTTTTTTACCTTGATGAAAGGCAAATGAGCGTTGTAAAACCGGCTCGGCATTCGCCTTCACTTCTATTAAGCCCACCGCATCCGGATCTAACAACGATGTTCTATCATGAAGTGAAACTATTCGAGCTCCGATACGTTTCACATTCAAGCCTAAAGCCTTAGGACCCCATGGGAAATCTTTGATATGAACAATCTCGAATTGATGTTTTCCAGCTTTTAGGAACGTAGAAGTGGATACCATCTCGTTGAACCAATGTGCCCCTTTGTTTAATACAACACCATCGACCTTCAATTCACCAGAACCGGTCCAATAGGTTTGAAATTCGTATGTATCATCCTCTGGAATCGTTAATTCAGCTTTATAATGAATCAAATAGTCATTGTTTACTGGAATTACTCGATAGGTCAAGGCAGGGATTTTACCAGATGAAACAGGCTTCGTTGTAGGAATGATGGGGTCGGTAAATTTGCCTGTGTAATAATTGTAGGACACTTCACCTAGTGAAGCAGTTGGTTTTTCGTAGGTCTCGTAACGCAGATTACGAAAAGCCACTGGGCCGTGGTCTCCTTGAATTAAGATAGGGCCAAAAGGCGCTTCCTTATCGAAAATCGCTCCGCGTGTCATGCCAGACACTTCGATATTTTCTTGAACCACTAAACCATTTAGGATCACCTTTTTAAAGATCGCATTGGCGATTTTTTTACCGTTCGCATCGAAGCGAGGGGCTTGGAAATCGATTTCAAGTGTCTGCCAAAGACCGGGCGCTTTGCTGGCGTTTTGGCGTGGCGCATAGCCTTCATATCCTTCATTTCCCTTACCGCGATTATCGTCCCAACGCTCGTAAATACCACCACAATCACCATATTTTACGATTTTCTTGCCCCAAGAATCGTATAATTGTACCTCATAACGGCCTTGCAAATAAATGCCTGAATTCATTCCTTTAGGCAATAGGAAATCCACTAAAAGACGAATATCACCGTGCTGCATTTTGGTTCTCAAATCATCTGTGCGATGGTATTTGCCGCTTCTAAGCGTATTTACTAAGACGCCTTTTCCAGGACTAAGCTGAAATAACGTATCTGAATAAGTGGAATAAACGGCCTGCTCAATCGTCCAGTTCTTGCTGGGCTGATCAAAAGCAGACAAATCTGCGAAGGGAATCGATTGCTGAGCATTGCCCAAAAAAGGCAGTGAAAACAGCAATGTAAAGAGCCATTTCTTCATAATTAATAAGGTTTAAACAAAACTACCTAACCTTATTTGGCCTATTCATCGGCACATTCAGGACGGTGGTAGAAAATTTAATTGAAATATAAGGAAGATTCTCTTAATTTGAATTCGCTGAATACAAAAAGCAAAAATAAACCCATGATAAATAAGACGTTAACAATCCGAAACTTTTTGTTGCACCTGTTTTTTTGGGCTTTCTTAATCGCATTACCCATACTTTTAGGTCCTAATTCGAACTCCACTAATCCAGAGGATATTCGCCGTTCCTACTTTTGGATTATCTACATGACTAGCTTCACAGTTATCAATATCCCCTTCTTTTACCTGAATACGGAGATTTTGCTTCCTAAATTACTGCGGGCAAAAGGGGTTATCATTTATTTAGTGACCCTTGTCAGCACGATCGCATTGATGCTTTGGTTCCATGAAGCAATATTCCATTGGGCCTATGAGTCGTTTTCCCCTGATAATCGTGGAGGTGGAGGACCTAGACGCGGCGCGATGATGCGGATGATCTTCCAGCTTTTGTTTTATGCGGCGATCGGAACTTCGTATCGATTAATTTCAGATGGCATGAAAGAAGATGAGCGGACTAAAGAACAAGAAAACGAGCGTTTGAAATCAGAACTATCCTTCTTGCGATCCCAAATCAGCCCGCATTTCATGTTTAACGTATTGAATAGCGTAGTTTCCTTATCTCGCAGAAAGCCCGAAATGGTGGAGCCGGTGGTCGTAAAACTATCCGAATTGATGCGCTATATGATCTATGAGACGAATGATTCGATTGTTCCGATCAGTAAGGAATTAGTGTACCTAGAAAGTTATATTGACCTGCAAAAGATTCGTTTTGGCGATGATATTCTTATTATTTTCAAACATGAAATAGGGCCTAAATCGAGTAGTATTGAGCCTATGCTACTGATTCCATTCGTTGAAAATGCGTTCAAACACGGCGTAGGCTTTATTGAAAATCCGACGATTGTAATAGAATTAAAGGATAGCTCGAAAGAATTAACATTCCATGTAGCGAATAAAAAAGGTGCTTCGGTAAATGAAACAAAAGACGAGAGCTCTGGTATTGGTCTTGCTAATGTGAAACGCCGCCTAGAATTGCTTTATCCGAATAATCATAGCTTAGTTGTAAAAGAGTCCGATTCAGATTTTGAAATTACCCTCACCATTCAACACGTCTAATATGTCAGAGGAAAGTTTAGTGGAGATACCGGGCACCATCTTAAAATGCATGGCGGTGGATGATGAGAGTTTGGCTTTGGACTTAGTTGAAGATAATATTTCCAAAGTCCCCTTCCTCCAACTCGTCAAACGTTGTAGAAATGCAATGGAGGCTGTCGAGTATTTAGAAAACAATCCAGTAGATCTATTATTCCTTGATATACAAATGCCTGGCATGACGGGCTTGCAGTTTCTAGAAAGTTTAACGAAAAAGCCTATGGTTATTTTCGTAACAGCTTACCAACAATATGCGCTCGATGGTTTTAATTTAGACGTCATCGATTACGTATTGAAACCGATCAATTTCGAACGATTTTTAAAGGCAAGTCACAAAGCAGTAGACTACTACAAAAGCAAACAAGCAACAACGAAAACAGCTGAAGCCCCTAAATTAGAGTTCCTATTTATTCATGCGGATTATTCCTTAATGAAAATAATGCTGGAAGATATTCTGTACATCGAGGGCTTGAAAGACTACATTAAAATCCACCTAAGAACACAAAAATTCCCCGTTGTTTGTCGCATGACAATGAAATCCATCGAGGAGAAATTACCCTCAACAGATTTTGTGAGGGTGCACAAGTCATTTATCGTTTCATTAAGTAAGATGGAGTCCATTCGAAGCCAAAAAATTAAAATAGGCGAGAACCACATTCCGATTAGCGAAAGTTATTCTGAGCATTTTTACCAAATCATCGGCTATCAAAAGCAATAAATTGTAACTTTGAGAATTGACCGAACATTCACGCATGTCCATTCTTAAAAAATTAGCTGGCGAAACCCTTTCCTACGGATTCAGTACCATCCTGGGGCGCTCCCTAAATTTTTTATTGGTTTTCATCCACACCGCCGCCTTTATGCCGGCTGCCTTAGGCGTTAATGTGAAATTGTATGGTTACGTAGCCATCGCCAATATTATCTACACCTACGGAATGGAAACGGCTTATTTTCGCTACGCGAAAGAAGCACCGGAACGCTATTATAATATCATTTTAACAACGATTATCTTGACATCAGGCTTGTTTACCCTGGGCCTTTTTGTTTTCGCTGACCCCTTGATGGCTCAATTAGGCTACGAAGGAAAAGGGCAGTTTATGCGTTGGTTAGCCTTGATTTTAGCCATTGATGCGGTAACGGCGATTCCTTTTGCCCGTCTACGATTAGAACAAAAAATTCAATTATTCGTCAAGGCAAAAATCGTATCCATTTTGATTAACGTGGGATTGAATCTGTTCTTTTTAGCCCTTTTAAAACCGATGCACGAAGGACATTGGGGGCCAACTTTTTTGCAGAATCTCTATTTTCCAAGCATCGGTGCCGGTTATATTTTCTTAGCTAATTTACTGGCTAACGCAAGTCTATTTTATTGGTTGCGTTCTTCTTTTGCTGATTTCAAGTGGACTTGGGATGGCGCTGAATTGAAGAAATTATGGGTCTATTCCTACCCCATTATGTTCATGAGCTTAGCGGCGATGTTTAACTTGATGTTTGACCGACTGCTGCTGGAAGAATTTTTACCCGATGGATTTTACACGGGAAGGACATCCGAAGATGCACTGGGCATTTATGGTAATTGTTATAAACTCTCCGTGTTTATGAGTTTAGCGATCCAGGCATTCAAGTATGCAGCAGAACCCTTCTTCTTAGGCTCTAAATCCGCTGAAAATTCTCAGTCAAATTTAGCCTTAGTTAGCCATTGGTTTGTCATCGTTTGCCTGATTTTGTGGGTGGGGGTGAGTTCTAATTTATTCTGGATTCAAGGTTTGTTTTTACGTCAACCTATTTATTGGGAAGGCATCGGAGTTGTACCCATTTTATTGCTTGCCAACTTATTTTTAGGGGTGTATTACACGCAGTCGGTTTGGTTTAAAAAGACCAATAAAACTTATATGGGTACGGTTATTACCGTGACGGGTTTGGCTGTGACCTTGGTAGGCAATGTGCTATTTATCCCCGTCTATGGCTATATGGCGTGTGCTTATTCCTTTTTGAGTTCGGCGATCGTGATGACCTTATTATGTTATGTTGGGGGCCAAAAATTCGACCCCGCACCCTACCGCTGGATGGATGCTATCGTGTACATCAGTTTAGGTGTTATAGCCATTAAGTCAGGATCCATTCTTGCGAGCTTACAAATTCCGTTACTCATCAGCCAAAACATCGGATTTATTTGTATTTTGGCCTATATTATTGTCAAAGAATTCTCCTGGAAAAACGGTAAACCTAGCTTAGCTCTGAAATGAAAAGTGAACTAAAAATGCAATACCTAAATCTCAAGCTGAAGATCAGCGGGATGGTGGCGCGTTTACACGAATTTCAAGGCACACTGGTACAAAAACAGGCTGAACTTGAAGATCTCCAACAAAAACTCGCCGTTAAATCAGAGGAGCTCGCTAAATCCCAAAGACGCCTAAAAGAATTGGAGAAAAACTTTAAAAAATCAGATAATTTCGCTAAAATTGTAGCTAGTACAGATAACACAGCAGTTCCCACCGCTGAGTTGAAACAAAAGTTAGAAGAATATATTACAAAAATAGATCATTGCATTGACCAATTACGCAATCCATGAATCCTAAAATCCCTTGTAATCTACTGGTAGGCATACATAGTATAGCCTTAAAGGTTAGTCCGGGAGAGGAGGCTTACGTAAGAAATGCAGCATCATTAGTGAACGACCTTGTTCGTTATTACGAACAACAAACAAATAGTTCAGACCCCGCAGCCGTGATGGCGATGGTGGCACTCGATTTAGCCATGTGTGGTTTGAAATTTGACGCAGAACACAATTCGTTCCAGGCCGACGTGCTGGAAGAAAATAGCGAATTGTTATCTCTAGCGGCCGAGTTCACGGTATAATTTTCCTTTTATTTCGATTTTTCAGGGAACTAATGTATAAACACACATTCGTTCTATATGTCCACTATATTAACTTTTATTATACCTCTTATTGCTGCGGCTGGGGGGTTATTTGCCGGGAAAGTATTCTACTCGAAGGTAAATAAAAACATCGAAGGAGATGCTCAGCGTAAAGCGGAAGACATCTTAAAAAATGCAGAAATCTCTGCAGAAAATATCAAGAAAGACCGCATGCTAGAAGCGAAGGAAAACTTCCTACGCCTTCGTTCTGAATTCGAAGAAGAGTCCCAAAACAAAAAAGGAATCCTTGTAGAAAACGAACAAAAATTGCGGGAGAAAGAACGCGTTTTAGCGCAGCAAGCAGAACAACAACGCGTAGCAGAACAAGAGTTACAATCGGCTAAACAGAGTGTCCAATCGAAAGAGGAAAACTACCGCAAAAAGCTAGAAGACGTAGAGAAGAAACGCGAAGAGACGGAAGCGATGTTAGCCAACCAGATCAGCCAATTGGAAAAAATCGCCGGTCTTTCAGCGGATGAAGCACGCCAACAGATCATGGATGCCCTAAAAGCAGAAGCAGAAAGCAAGGCGAGTTCTTTAGTGAAACAAGCTATTGAAGAAGCGAAATTGACAGCGACGAAAGAGGCGAAAAAAATCGTCATCGAAACGATTCAACGTACCGCAGCTGAACATGCGATCGAAAACTGCGTCTCAGTATTCAATATCGAATCAGACGACATCAAAGGTAAAATCATCGGACGCGAAGGTCGAAATATCCGTGCGCTAGAAGCAGCTACGGGTGTGGAGTTCATCGTGGATGATACGCCAGAAGCAATTATCATTTCTGGATTTGAT
>JBIILT010000030.1:0-10534 GCA_044338355.1 Aquirufa sp. | reverse complement strand
ATTAGCGAGAATCGCGCTTCAGGGAAATCCGAAGCAAGCGGAGATCGTAGGAAAGATTAAGGATATCACCGACCAAGGTATGGCAGGATCCTATTCTTTCGCAGATTCCTTACGCGATCGTGTGGCTTTATTGCCAGCGAATCGAACGCATGTGGATCAATTAGTCGTATTTTTAAAAGGCAAAATCTCCGAGTCATTTAAGCGCAACAAGGATTTTCTAGAAGAGAATGCCGCTCAAATCTTAATCGTTTCTTCTGGTTTTAAAGACTTCATCGTTCCCGTCGTGAATGAGATGGGTATTCCAGCTGAAAACGTATATGCGAATACCTTCACTTATGATGCCGAAGGAAATATCACTGGATACGATGCGGATAATTTATTGTCTCAGGATAAAGGTAAAGTACGCTTATTGCAATCACTTCATTTAGAAGGGGAGGTTTTCGTGATAGGTGATGGCATTACGGATTATGAATTACGTGAGTCTGGATTAGCGAATAAGTTCTTCGCTTTTACAGAAAATGTGTCGCGCAAGGCGGTAACAGATAAGGCGGATTTCATTGTTCCCTCTTTAGATGAATTCTTGTACATCAACGGTTTGAGTCGAGCACAATCGTATCCTAAATCACGTATCAAAGTTCTTTTATTAGAAAACGTGCATCCAGGTGCGGTACAAGCGTTCAAAAAAGAAGGTTTCCAAGTGGAGCTATTAAAAGGCGCTTTAGATGAGGACGAATTGATCGAGAAGATCAAGGATGTGTCTATCATCGGTTTGCGTTCGAAGACGAATTTGACGAAGAAAGTACTTGAACATCCAAATGCCTCTCGTTTAATGTGCGTGGGGGCTTTCTGTATCGGTACGAATCAAATCGATTTAGTGGAATGTGAGAAACGTGGAATCGCGGTGTTCAATGCGCCGTATTCGAATACGCGTTCGGTAGTGGAATTGTCGATTGGTTTGATGGTGATGTTGACGCGTAATATCTTCGAGAAATCGACGAAAATGCATGCGGGCGTTTGGGATAAATCAGCGACGAATTCCTACGAGATTAGAGGGAAGAAAATCGGTTTAGTGGGGTATGGAAGCATCGGTACACAGATTTCCGTGATCGCGGAGGCGCTGGGTATGGAAGTATACTTCTATGATATAGTCGATAAATTAGCCTTAGGTAATGCGAAGAAATGCAAAAGCTTACAGGAATTGTTATCCCAAGTAGATTTTGTGAGTTTACACGTGGACGGCCGCAAGTCGAATACGAATATCATCGGGAAACAGCACTTCTCATGGATGAAGGATAATGTCATCTTCTTGAACTTATCGCGTGGTCATGTGGTCGAAATTCCGGCTTTAGTGGAGGCAATCAAGTCAGGTAAAGTGTGGGGAGCAGCGATAGATGTATTCCCACATGAGCCTAAGACGAATGACGAAGAATTTTTGAACGAATTACGCGGATTGCCTAATGTGATTTTGACGCCGCACATCGGTGGTAGCACGGAGGAGGCGCAGCAAAATATTGGGGAATTTGTTCCGGCGAAGTTGTTACAATTCATGAATAATGGTAGCACCTACGGTTCTGTGAATTTCCCAGAATTGCAATTGCCGCCTTTAGAAGGTGCACACCGTTTATTGCATATTCACCACAATATGCCGGGGATTTTGGCCCAAATCAACCAAATCTTCGCGAAATACCACGTGAATATTATCGGTCAATACTTGAAGACGACGGAGAATACGGGTTACGTGATTACGGATGTGGCCAAAGAATACTCGGATGAGATCGTGAGTGAATTAAGGCTGATCGATAACACCATCAAGTTTAGAATGTTATATTAATATGAGCATCTTTTTCACCCCAGGCCCTGCTGCCTTATTTCCTACGGTACAGTCCCATTATATGGAGGCTTTTCGCTTAAATCTCGGTTCGATTTCCCATCGTTCCGCAGCATTCCGTAAGATTTACCAGCACGCAGATGAGCAATTGCGCGAATTATTCGCCTTGCCTAAGAGCCATGCGGTCCTTTTTACAGGTTCTGCGACGGAGGTATGGGAGCGCATCCTTATGAATACGGTAGAACACGAGAGTTTTCACTTAGTGAATGGCTCTTTTTCGAGGAAGTTTTTCGATTTCTCAAAGGATCTTCACAAGTATGCGAATTCGATGCACAAGCCTTTTGGCGAGGGTTTCGATGCAGCAGAGGTCGAAGTGCCGGAATATGCGGAATTGATTTGCTGCACAGCAAATGAGACGAGTTCAGGCGTTCAGATGAAGGCATCTGAGATACACAAGATCAAGAAGGCGAATAAAGATAAGTTTGTGGCGGTGGATATGGTTTCATCTGCACCTTACCCCAATCTAGATTTTAACTTAGTAGACTCGGCCTTTTTTAGTGTCCAAAAATCGTTCGGAATGCCGGCTGGTCTGGGTGTTTGGTTTGCAAACGAAGCCATGTTAGAGAAATCAGAGCGGATGAAGAAGCATGATGGAATGGTGGGGACTTATCATTCCTTGCCAAGCCTTTGGGAAAATTACAAGAATTTTGAGACGCCAGAAACACCTAATGTGATGGCAATTTATGTCTTAGGGAAAGTGGCAGAGGATTTTAACCGAATAGGCGTAGAGAATTTGCGCAAGGAGACGGATAAAAAAGCGAAGGCTTTGTATGATTTTGCGAAGAAATCAGATAAATTCGAAATATTCGTGGAGAATGAAAATCACCGTTCTGCGACCGTCATCGTATTAAATTGCAAAGAAGGTAGCTCGAAAGTGATCTCTACGATTAAAGAAAAGAGCGATATGATTTTAGGGGCCGGATATGGTAAATTGAAGGAAACCCAAATCCGTATCGCGAATTTTCCAGCAGTAAATATGGACCAGGTTCAGTCTTTAATAACTGAATTAGGCGCCTTATAATTAACCAAGAACTATGAAAAACGGAGCACCCATTCGGTGGGGTATTTTAGCATGCGGTGGCATTGCCCGCAAATTTGCAGACGATTTAGCCTTTGTAAAAGACGGTTATTTGGCCGCAGTTTCTTCTAGAGATATTTCCCGTGCACAAGAGTTTGCGTCTCATTATGGACCAGACATAAAATGTTATGGCAGCTATGAGGCCATGCTTTCAAGTGGCGAAATCGATGTGGTTTACATCGCCTCTCCACATGGATTGCACCACGAACATACTTTATTGTGTTTGAATGCGGGTATTCCTGTGTTATGTGAAAAAGCCTTTGCTATTAATTCGAAGCAAGTGGCAGAGATGATTCAATCCGCACGTGATAAGAAGATTTTCTTAATGGAGGCTTTATGGACGCGTTTTCATCCGTCTATCGTTAAACTTCAAGAGATTCTAGCTTCTGGTGTGATTGGAGACATCATTCACCTGTCGGCAGACTTCGGTTTTCAGGCTCCTTACAATGCGGAGGCGCGTTGGTTTAACCCAGCTTTGACCGGCGGATCCTTATTAGATATCGGTATTTACCCTTTATTTATCTCCAAATTCGTTCTCGGGAATCCTTTAGAGATGAAGGCGACTGGCGTAATGGCTCCTACAGGAGTGGATATGAATACGTCCATTGCCTTGAAATATAGTTCAGGTGCGACGGCGACTTTGTTCTCTACCTTCGCTACCAAGACGGATACCACTTGTGAAATTCACGGAACGAAAGGCAAGATCCATATGCATTCTCGCTTCCACGAGACGAAAGGGATTACGGTAACAATCCACGAGACTGAGCAAGAGACGTTCTACGAAACGGAACGCTTAGGCTGGGGTTATAGTTACGAGGCAGAGGCGGTGCAAGCAGATTTGCGGGCGGGTCGAACAGAAAATGCGCTGATGTCCCATGCTTTCAGTACGGAATTGATGGCTTTATTAGATGAAATTCGCGCTCAAATCGGTTTAAAATATCCTAATGAATAAGATCCTTCTTTTCCTATTATTGTCTTTCGTCGGTTTCGCGCAGAAACCGCTGGACCGCTTCGAAAAAGAAATTATAGCCTTTGAAAAGCTAGATTCCATTGCGATGCCAGCAAAAGGAATGAAATTGTTTATCGGCTCTTCTAGTTTTCGTTTGTGGAAAAACTTCGATGCGGATATGAAAGGGATGAATGCGCTCAACCGTGGTTTTGGGGGGAGCACATTGAGAGAAGCCTTGTTTTATTTCGATCGAATGGTGGCCAAATACCAGCCTTCCTGGGTGTTTATGTATGAGGGGGATAACGACCTAACGGGAGGCCAAAGTCCAGAAGACATTGCAAAGCAGTTCGAGGAATTCTCAACGCGTTTAGCGAAGCAAGTGCCGAAGGCAAAATTAGTTTTCGTTTCTGCTCGCCCTAGTTTAGCTCGCGAGGCGATGAAGGCGAAACAACAGGATTTAAACCAGCGCATCGTTAACATTGCGGCAAAGAAGAAAGGACATTATGTCATCGATATGCACTCTCCATTTTATAACATGGACGGGACTTTGATGCAGGATATTTTTGTGGCAGATCGTTTACACCTGAATGAAAAGGGATATGTGATTTTTGCGAAGCAAATACAAAACTTCCTTCAAAAGTATGCCAAATAGGGACGTATTGAAGGGGGATTGGTTGCCGAATATTTCGGTAGACTGCGTTATTTTCGGATTTCAAGAGAATCATTTAAAGGTACTTTTGTTGAAGTTTAGAAACAATGAAGTGTGGTCCCTTGCAGGTGGTTTTATTGGGAAAGAGGAGGATGTGGAAGATGCTGCTAAACGCGTTTTATGGCAAAGAACCGGGCTGGAAAATATTTATTTACAGCAGTTTCATACGTTTGGAGATTTAAAGCGAAATATAGGTGCGATTGAAAAGCATCAAGAGATAAATTTAGCGATGGGTCGCTCTAATGATGATCTAAAATGGTTATCGCTTCGTTATATTTCAATAGGTTATTATGCCTTAGTAGATTATTTGAAAGTGAAGGTGACCTTAAATGAATTATCCGACGATTCTGCTTGGATGGACGTGGATCAGATTTCGGCTTTGTTTTTAGATCACAACGAAATCATTAAAACAGGTTTAGTGCATTTAAGGAGCTCGATCGATACAAAATTAGCGGCATTTAATTTATTGCCGGAGACATTCACGATGTCTGAATTACAACAGGTCTATGAGACGATTTTAGGGAAAGTGTTAGTGCGTACGAATTTCCAACGCAAGATGTTGAGTTTGGATATTTTAGAGCGTATTGAAAAGAAATATACGGGAGGTGCTCACAAAGCCCCTTATTTGTATCGTTTGGACAAGAAAAAAGCGGAGGCTTTTTTGAGCTCCGCTTCCTAATTTTATCCCATATTGTGGTAGACATTTTGCACATCTTCGTCTTCTTCCAGACGTTCGATGAGTTTTTCCACGTCAGCCGCTTGTTCCTCTGATAATTCTTTTGTCTCATCTGGAATCCGTTCGAAATCGGCTCCCATTAATTCAAAGCCTTTTTCCTCAAG
The DNA here is from genome assembly GCA_044338355.1 of Aquirufa sp. Lineage (GTDB taxonomy): Bacteria > Bacteroidota > Bacteroidia > Cytophagales > Spirosomataceae > Aquirufa. The sequence goes on along the minus strand of JBIILT010000030.1, from coordinate 5,070 downwards.
GAATTTTTGGATAGCCCCAAAAGCGGTAAATTCTCCATAGATATTAATTTGATTCGTTTCTTCATCTAAGAAAACTTCATCGCCACCTAAGTCAATCAGGTCAAATTCTAATTCTTCTAAATCGATTTCTGGTTTTGCAGCGATTTTAAACACCGATTTACGTGCAAAGATGAAATCTAACATCCCTGTCGTCCCTAAACTTCCGCCACATTTCGTGAAAGACGAACGGATGTTTGCTACGGTACGGTTGATATTATCTGTCGTTGTTTCTACTAAGATGGCAATACCGTGTAGTGCATATCCTTCGTAAACGATCTCTTTGTAATCTTCTTGGTCTTTCGAAGTCGCACGTTTGATTGCTCGTTCTACGTTTTCCTTCGGCATGTTCACTGCCTTCGCGTTTTGGATGATCGCACGTAAACGTGAGTTTGATGCAGGATCACCACCTCCAGATTTTACAGCAATCACAATATCCTTACCAATTTTGGTAAAGGTTTTGGCCATTTGACCCCAACGTTTGAATTTTCTCGCTTTTCTAAATTCGAAGGCTCTTCCCATAGTTCATTATTTTGAAACGTAAAAATAAAACAAGCTAATGGAATTACGCTATTGATAGAAAAAAAAATCCCCCTACAGCACCCCACTGATAGCTGAGAATTTTGTCTAAATTGCAAGAATGAAAAAATACATCTTATTCTTTTTAGTCTTATTTACTACCACGCTATTTGGCCAAAAGAAGAACGAAAACTTTCAAATGCTCATTAAAAAAACCACGGGCCCCATTAAAATTGATGGAGTTATAGATGAAAATGCGTGGTTTCAGTCCGCTGCCGTGAGTGATTTTATGATGTGTAATCCCTTCGACTCTCTATGTGCCCAGGTACGCACGGATGTGAAGATGACCTATGACGATAAATACATTTACATTTCGGCCGAGTGTTTTTTGAAAGAACCTGGGGCCTTTGTGGTGGAGTCGATGAAGCGGGATTTTAGTTTTGGAGTCAATGATAATTTTTTAGTCTTTATAGATACGTTTGAAGATAAGACCACTGGATTTGCTTTTGGTGCGAATGCTGCAGGTGCCCAATGGGATGGCCAAATGTCTGAAGGGTCTAAGGTTAATTTGAATTGGGATAATAAATGGGAATCAGCGACCACTTACAAGCGGGACTCATGGATTTTCGAAGCCGCAATTCCTTTTAAGTCCATTCGCTATAAGGGAAATGTGAGTCGCTGGGGGATTAATTTTTCTCGCTATGATTTAAAGGCCAAAGAAAAGTCTGCCTGGGCTCCCGTGCCACGGCAGTTTCCGACGGCTTCCTTAGCCTTTGCAGGCGTTCTGCTTTGGGATACTCCGCCTCCTACGCCTAAAAAGAATATCTCCTTGATCCCTTATGTCTTATCAGGAGGGACTGCAAATTATGAGTCTAAAGACCCCGCTTCCATGCGCAATCAGATAGGGGGAGATATAAAGGTGGCGATTAATTCCGGGTTGAATTTAGATATGACCTTGAATCCAGATTTCTCGCAGGTTGATGTAGATAGGCAACAGACAAATCTGGATCGTTTTGAACTTTTTTATCCAGAGAAAAGACAATTTTTTATTGAGAATTCCGATTTGTTTGATGGATTTGGGATCGAGAGCATTCGGCCCTTCTTTTCTCGAAGAATCGGTATTGCTTTGAATCCCAAAACGGGTATTTACGAGCAAACTCCCATTACCTATGGAGCTCGTTTGAGCGGTAAATTAAACCAAGATTGGCGGATTGGAGTTTTGAATGTGCAGTCTGAGCAGAATGTAGTGAAGGGCGTACCTACCCAAAATTATTCCATGGTCGCCTTGCAGCGCAAGGTATTTGCGCGCTCTAACTTTGGGGCTTATATGGTCAATAAACAATCATTTATTAATACAGATTTGCAGCGTTCTAATGGCTTCCAAGCCTATAATCGAGATCTTGGGTTTGAGTATAATTTAGCATCTGCAGATAATTTTTGGACAGGAACGCTCTTTTATGCGAACACGATTAGTCCTTTGCAAAAGGATAGAAGCTTTGCGCAAGCGGCTTCTTTGGCCTACAAAGACAATAACTGGACATTTGGAATTAAAGAATCCTGGGTAGGAGAGAATTACAATCCGGAGACAGGCTACGTGCCTCGGGTGAATTTTTTACAAACACAGCTCGATGCTGCCAAGAATTTTTATCCTAAAAACAAATCAACCAACCTTTTTTATACCACACTTTCAGCGATGAGCGTGGCTTACTGGAATAACCAAGGCACCTTTACGGACAATACCAGCTATGTCGCGTTTGAGGGAACAATGAAGGATCGTTCCAGCTTCGGAACCTATCTTTCTTATGATTATGTGAAATTATTGTATGATTTTGATGCGACTCGGATGGGGAATACAGCCATAAAAAGAGGAACAGAACATGACTGGTACGCATTGAATGCACGCTATATGTCATCTCCCATTAAATTATTCACCTATACGCTAAGCTCTCGTCTAGGAGGGTATTATGGAAAAGGATGGCGCACAGGAATTACCGCTGATATTGGATATCGATTCCAGCCTTATGGTAGTGTTTCTGTGGCATTAGATTATAATGATATTGTAGACGTAGAGATACCAGGAACAGAGGTGTTGGCAGCGAAGAAAGTATCCTCTAACTTTTGGATTATTCGACCTAAAATTGATATCACTTTCACGAATAAATTGTTCTTTGCCACCTTCTTTCAAATTAACCAACAAACAAAAAATGTTAATTTAAATGCGCGTCTTCAATGGCGTTACAAACCGGCGTCTGATTTGTTTTTAGTGTACACGGATAATTATTTTCCGGAAATTATGCAAATTCGCAACCGTGCAGTGGTGTTGAAATTGAATTATTGGCTTAATTTGTAATCAAAAAAAAATATACTATGAAAAAGTACTTATTATTATTGTCTTGTTTGGTGTCTTTCAGTGTTTTGGCACAGAAAGCAGTTCCATCACCTCCCGCCGTTGCATCACAAAAAGTGGGCAATACGGAAGTAATGATTAAATATGCACAACCTTCCACTAAAGGCCGTTTGGTTTTCGGTAAAAAAGAAGCCAAAGCGTTAGTTCCTTATGGTGAAGTTTGGAGAACAGGCGCGAACGATGCGACTACTTTCGAAATTTCAAATGATATCACGGTTCAAGGGAAAACATTAGCTAAAGGCGTTTATTCTTTATTCTCTATTCCAGGTGAGTCAGAATGGACGATTATCTTTAATAAAGATGCTAAAATGTGGGGAGCTTATACCTACAAAGAAGCAAATGATGTTCTTCGCGTAAAAGCTCGTGTGAGTGAGCATGCGCACACAGAAAAATTCACCATCGGCATTACAGCTGCTGGCCAAGTGACTTTAGATTGGGATAAAACATCTGTTTCTTTTTACTTGAAATAAAATCAAGAAGTTGATAAAAAAGCGGCTCAGAAATGGGTCGCTTTTTTTATTGCCAAAATTCGTTTGAATTCCACATTCCTTTGGCTATTTTTACTCGCAATTGACGATAAATAAAGAATATATGAAAAAGGTATTGATAGCGGAAGATAGCTCAGTGATCCAAAATTTAGCGAAGAAGATTTTAGAATTTCAAAATTTTGAGATACACGCCGTGAAAAACGGACAACAAGTATTAGACGAATTAGCGAAAGCTGAATTCGATATTATCTTACTTGATATCAATATGCCCGTAATGGATGGTATGGATTGTGCTCGTTCTGTACGTGCGCTAGCAGATAAGAAAAAAGCGGCCATTCCCATGATTGCGATCACCGGAAATGCGCGCAATTATTCAATGGATGATTTCAAAGCAGCTGGATTCAATGATTTCTTAGCTAAACCCTTGAACTTCGATTCATTGGTTTCTCAGGTGAAAGCCTTAACGGAATAAGCTCATGTCCCCTTCTAAAGTAACGTTTTTAGGAACGGGAACTTCGCAGGGGATTCCGATGATTGCTTGTAACTGTTCAGTTTGTCAGTCTACAGACGAGCGAGACAAGCGTTTACGCGTTTCGATTCATGTCGAAATAGGCGGTAAGAGTTTTATCATTGATACGGGCCCAGATTTTCGTCAGCAGGTCCTTCGGGCCGGAATTAAGCGTTTGGATGCCGTACTTTATACACATGAACACAAAGATCATACCGCCGGAATGGATGATGTGCGTGGATTTAATTTTCACCAACAATCTGCGATTCCTCTGTATGCCCGCGCTCAGGTCATAGCGCAGTTGAAGCAGGAGTTTGCCTATGCTTTTGGAGATAATAAATACCCGGGTGTGCCAGAAATCGATGTCTATGAGATTGATGGTCAGCCATTCACACTGCAAGGAATTGATATTCAGCCTGTATTCGTAAAGCATTATTATTTAGATGTGCTTGGCTTTCGTTTTGGAAATTTTGCTTACGTAACGGATGCGAATTCCATCGAACCCAAAGAGCTGGATAAATTACGGGATTTAGATGTTTTGGTCATTAATGCTTTGCGCAAGACCTCCCATATTTCCCATTATACCCTAGCAGAGGCGCTTGATTTGATTGCAGATTTAAAGCCTAAAAAGGCCTATATTACTCACATTAGTCATCAAATGGGGCTGCATGCTGAAGTAAATAAAGAGTTGCCACCTAACGTTTCATTAGCCCATGATGGGCTTGTCTTAGACTTCTGATATGTCGCTAAAAGCTGTTTTGTTTGATATGGATGGAGTAATCGTAGATAATCTACCTTTTCACGTGGAGGCTTGGTTGCTTTTTTGCCAGCGCAATGGTATTACTTTGACTCGCGAGGTGTTTTTCAAAGAGCTGAATGGGATGAACTCGAAGGATACCTTTGAATGGTTCTACAAAAAAGAGATGACGCGTTCAGAGGTGGAAAAGTTAGAGGAAGAGAAGGAATTACTTTACCGCGGATTTTATGCTGCGCACAGAAAGCCAGCGGAAGGGCTAATGTCTTTTTTACAGGATTTGCGATCAAGAGGTATTAAAACGGCTTTAGCTACCTCAGCGGGGCCTGGAAATATAGATTTTATTGTGGATGGCTTA
>JBIILT010000250.1:0-2828 GCA_044338355.1 Aquirufa sp. | reverse complement strand
GCTGATGATACTGGGATCAAACCCGGGAAAGTAAGTAAGCTCCAAGTTATTTAAAAACAACCGCCTCCTAACAGAGCGGTTTTTTTTTGCATAAAAGTCAACAGTTGCTAGTCAATAGTCACTAGTCGACAGAAATAGAGTAGAGATTATAGAGTAAAGAGTATAGATAAAGCTAGCGACTATTGACTAGTGACTAGCGACTATCGACTAGTGACTATCGACTAGCGACTAGCGACCAGCGACTGCCCACTGATTACTCCCCTTTATTCTTTGTGCTTTATGCTTTATGCTTTACATTTACAGCATGACAATTCTCTACATCATTCTAGCCCTAGTAGCCGGCGCAGGTACTACCTATCTCCTATTTCAAGGAAAATTAGCTCTATTACAGAGTCAATTAGCTCAGGCAAGCCAGGATCAGGCAAAACAGGCCGCATTGGAGGCTGAAAACAGAACACTTTTTGGGAAATTATCACAAGTTGAAGGTCAGAATGAGACCTTAAAGATGACAGTTGAAAACCAAAAATCGGACGAGGAAAAACTCCGTAAAATGCTCGTAGAAATCAGTAATGAATCCGTTTTGAGACAAGGGAAAATGCTGAGTGATCAACAGCAGGTAAAATTAAATGATGTTTTAAACCCCTTGAAGGAGAAATTAAAGGAATTTGAGGAGAAGGTAAACTTAGGCCAAAAAAACAGCCTAGAACAAAGTACCGTGCTCATGGAGCAGATTAAAAACCTGACGAGTTTGAATCAAACGGTAACTCAGAAAACAGAGGATTTGACAAATGCCTTAAAGGGATCCAATAAATCACAAGGGAACTGGGGCGAAATGATTTTGGAAAGAGTATTAGAAAGCTCTGGCCTGAAAAATGGAATGGAATACCAGACCCAATTTGTGACTAAAAACCAAGACCAGGATACCATTAAGCCAGATGCAGTTATCTTCTTACCCGATAAGAAAAATCTCATTATAGATAGCAAGGTTTCGCTGGTTGCCTATGAGCGCTACACTAGTGCGGAGGAGGGTACTGTTGAAAAGGATTTAGCCTTAAAAGCGCACATTGAATCACTTAAAACGCACATTAAGGAGCTTTCTTCTAAGGATTACCACACCGCATTGGATTTAACCAGTCCAGATTTTACCTTGTTATTTATCCCTATTGAATCTGGATTCGTGGCGACCATTAGTCAAGATACGAGCTTATTTAACTATGCGTGGGACAGAAAAATTGTGTTAGTCTCCCCTTCTACCCTTTTGGCAACACTCAGGACGATTGCATCGGTTTGGAAAACAGAATACCAAACGAGAAATGCCATTGAAATAGCACGTCAAGCAGGCGATTTATATGACAAATTTGTTGGGTTTACAAAAGACATGGAAGACGTCGGCAAACACATCAAGAAAGCTGAAGATTCTCACAATGATGCGCTGAATAAATTAAGCTCTGGAAAAGGAAACTTAATAAATAGAGCTCAAAACCTACACAAACTAGGTATTAAATCAACAAAAAAGCTAAATCAAGGGCTCGTTCAAGATGAGGAGCTGGAGGAATTAGATTAGAAATTAGAGATTATAGAGTAGAGAGAGGAGATAAAAATCTATACTCTATAATCTATAATCTATGCTCTCATTTAGACTTATGCTTTCTTCAAAAATTCCGTTCGCAAAACCATCATCGATTTCTCGACTTTACCTTCTATTTCGGCTGCGTCATCCGTTAAGCGAATGCCTCTTACCATGGTGCCGCGCTTGATTACACCGGATGATCCACGTACCTTTAAATCTTTAATCACGGTGACAGAATCGCCATCTTTTAATATAGCACCATTACTATCGCGAACGATTAATTCATCTTCCTCATCCATTTTTTGTTGTTTTTTGGTTAATTAGTACGTCTCAAAATTACTTTTCCCACGTATTTTTATTATTTCTAAACCCTAATAATCGTTGCGCTAAATCAGGTCGTTTTAATTGGGTTAAGCGATTTCGAATCCAGTCTTTGTATTCTGATTTGTACCAAAAGAAGTATTTGTTCTGATTTTGCTTTTCCTCCCTCGTTTTAGCCGTTTTAACCGGCTGCAAGGTGTAAGGGTGAACACCAGAATAATAGATCACTTCGGCTACCGTCATGGGTGTAGGTGTAAAGTCCTGAACTTGTTCTAAATGGAAACCTAAATCTTTAGTCTCCGCCGCTAAATTAGCCATATCTTCTTCCTCACAACCTGGGTGAGAGGAAATGAAATAAGGGATGAGAGGTTGTTTTAGGCCAAATTTGGCAGAAATCTCATCATATTTCTTCTTAAAAGCATGGAAATACTTGAAGGATGGCTTGCGCATTACGCGTAAGGTGGCGTCAGAGGTATGCTCCGGGGCCACTTTCAAACGACCAGAAACGTGGCGCGTTATTAATTGCTCCATGTATTCGTCGTGATTCCCATCTTGGTTATTCTTATTGAAATCATCTACCAAAAGATCATAACGAACTCCAGAACCTACAAAAGCCTTTTTAATACCCGGATGCTTATCCACTTTACGGTAAATATCCGTCAACGGCTTGTGAGAAGTATCCAGGTTATTACAAATAACTGGGTGAATACAAGATGGGCTTACACAACGTGCACAAATATCCTCATCCTTTCCCTTCATTTTATACATATTGGCTGATGGGCCACCTAAGTCGGAAATATAGCCTTTGAAATCAGGAGCTTTAGTAATTTGCTCGACTTCTTTCATGATTGATTTCTCACTCCGGGAGGCAATAAACTTACCTTGGTGAGCTGAAATCGTGCAGAAACTACATCCTCCAAAACAACCACGGTGCATA
>JBIILT010000249.1:0-2830 GCA_044338355.1 Aquirufa sp. | reverse complement strand
GCAAAACAGGCCGCGACCACATTGATAATCGACTCTAATGCATCCGTCAATAAGGTCGTTGAGCCACTCGCATAATAGACCGCAAATTTCGCGATCATAATGAGCACCGAAACGAAAAAAGAAAGAAGGACTAGCCGCTGTTTCATTAGCACAAAGATAGTATTTTTACCGAATGGAAACGGAAAACAATCCCTGGAAAACGATAAACAAAGATACGGTCTACGAGAATGCTTGGATTAAAGTAGAACATCACGAAGTTCTAAATCCCGCGGGTAATCCCGGAATTTATGGCAAAGTTCATTTTAAAAACACCGCTATTTCAATTGTTCCGATCGATTCTGAAGGATTTACTTATCTAGTAGGGCAATACCGATACACCTTGAATGCCTATTCATGGGAGGTTCCTGAGGGAGGCTGTTCCATCGAATCAAGCGAATCCACATTAGAAGCAGCTAAACGTGAACTTTTAGAAGAAACTGGACTGGTCGCTTCACAATGGACAGAAATAGGAGAGGTCTACCTCTCTAATTCTGTGAGTGATGAGAAAGCGGTGATGTATTTAGCCCAAAACCTAAACCAACAACAAGCCTGCCCAGATGAAACGGAGCAATTAAAAATACGTCGAATACCTTTGAAAGAAGCGATTGAAATGGCTCAAAATGGTCAAATTACAGATGCCTTGAGTGTATTGACCCTCTTAAAGATCCCAGCTTTGCATCTGCTTTAACTCATCATAATCAGTCAAATCATATTTCACCGGTACGATACTGACATAGTTCTCCTCTAGAGCATCTAAATCCGTGTTGTTATTCAAATCCTCATTGAATAAATCTCCATCCATCCAGTAATAAGGCTTCCCATAAGGATCTTTTCGCTCTTCAAAACGCTCTCTAAAGATGGCATTCGCCTGTTTAACTACTTTAACCCCTTGCAAAGGCATCGAAGAATGAGCTGGAAAATTAACGTTCAGCGTAAGCCCTTTAGGCAAGCCATGAATTAGTACTTGCTGACAAATTTTGATTATATAATCGTGGCAGTGAGAGAAATCAGCATCTGAAGCATAATCACACAAGGAGAAACCAATCGCCGGAATCCCTTCCATCGCTGCTTCAATGGCTGCAGACATGGTTCCTGAGTACAATACGGCAATCGAGGCATTGGATCCGTGGTTAATACCGGAAACAACTAAATCAATTTTGCGATCTTTCAGAATTTGGTGTTTACCGATCTTCACACAATCTGCAGGAGTGCCTGAGCATTTATAAGACTCAATATGTTCGCCAAAATTGGTTGTTTTTTCTATCCTCAATGGTTCGCCCAGTGTAATAGCGTGACCCATTCCCGATTGATGGGTATCAGGGGCGACCACCACTACTTCGCCCATTTCGGACATAATTTCAGTTAAGACACGAATACCTTTGGAATAGATAGAATCGTCGTTTGCGATAAGAATAAGAGGTTTCATATTTGCTATTTTGACTGCAATTTACAAATTTTGATCATGATTTTACGCAAAGCAACCCTAGAAGACATACCACTAATTCAAGAAATTGCAGAAGAAGCATGGAGACCCACCTATGGTCCTATTTTGTCTGAAGAACAAACACAATACATGATTCCGATGATGTATGCTTCAGAGGTCCTGCAGAACCAAATCGAACTTTTCTCTATTCTAGAAGTCGATGCTAAAGCGATAGGTTATTGTGCTTTTGAAAAGCAAACTGACACAGAAGGTAAATTACACAAACTTTATTTAAGTCCTTCATTGAAACAAAAAGGGGCAGGAACCTTCATTATTAATCAAATAAACCAGCAAGCTCGCAATTTAGGCCTAAAATCGATTTATTTAAATGTTAACAAACAAAATTCAGCCGTAGACTTTTACCTTAAGAAAGGATTCATCAAAGAACGTGAAATGGTCCTAGACATAGGTAATGGCTACGTAATGGATGATTACGTTATGCGATTAATGCTATAGCTTTCTTGATTAAAGAGGTAATTTGTTCCTCAGGATCTTTCGAAAATTCATTCGTGATTCGATTCGCTAAAATAGCATTTAAAGAAATCATTTCATGTCCCATCGCACCGGCGAAGGCATAATAGGCCGCAGTTTCCATTTCGATATTAGTAATTTCTTGTTGGTCTAGCTTCGCTACAGCTACCTTTTCTAGGAAATCAGGTCTAATAGAATGCATTCGAATCGTACGACCTTGCGGTGCATAAAATCCTGGGGCTGTCAAGGTAACTCCTTGATATGCATTTAGTGATTCAAACTGAGCTATCAGTTTTGAGCTAGCTTTTGCCGCATAAAGTGGCAAAGGATAATCAATCGCCTTTGTCCATTTTGCTAGGATATCATCTGAAATAGATTGCGGGGAATCAAAGCCATAAAACTGAGCCAAATTATCAAATCCGATGGCTGCAGTTGAAATTAAAATGGAATCCACTGGAATATGTGCTTGAATACTCCCTGAGGTACCGATTCGGATCAACTGCAAAGATCTTTTTTCCACTTTCTCTAGACGCGTTTGAAAATCAATATTCACCAAGGCATCTAATTCATTCATCACAATCTCTACATTATCAGCCCCTATTCCGCTCGATAATACACCGATTCGATTCCCCTTTAAAACACCTAAATGCGTCACAAACTCCCGTTTATGTACAATCTCCGTCACCTCATCGAAATATTGGGACACCATAGGAACACGCTCAGGATCGCCGACTAGAATAATGGTATCTGGAATTTGATCCGGTCGTAAGTTCAAATGATAAGAACTTCCGTCTGGATTAATAATCAGGTCAGTGGGAGATAAATAGGTCATGCGCA
>JBIILT010000248.1:0-2839 GCA_044338355.1 Aquirufa sp. | reverse complement strand
ACGACGCTCTTCCGATCTGGTTAATTTTTCTAAATAAGCAGGTGTTAACCAGTAATTTAATTGCTTCTCCATACCAGGTAGAATAAAGTCGTAAGACGCTGATAATCCGCCACCTATGAAGATATTTTTGATGTCTAAAATACGAATTAAGGAAACTAACATATCGCCTAATAAGGTAGCCACTTCTCCCCAAACCGCTAAGGCTAATTCATCCCCTTCTTCAGCTCCTACGACTAAAGCCGTCGTTGAAATAGTTCCATCAGCAGCGAGGGACGTTTTGCCGGTGTAAGAAGCGCGCATAGCCGTTGCCAATTGCAATAATTCTTTTTTTCCTACATTGCGTTCTAACACTTTTCCGTTGCGAGATGGTACGTGACCTGGTTCCATTGCATTACCGTCGCCACCTAAGAATATCTTACGGTCGATGACAGCAGCGCCACCTACACCAGTTCCCAGCGTAATGAACACGAAGTCTTCTGGCATGTTCGCTTTCTCAGGGGAGAAATAGTATTCACCTAAAGCAGCTGCGTTTGCATCGTTTTCCATGAAGAAAGCGTGCTCTGGGAAGCGCTTCTCTAACATATCAATCATGGGCGATCCATCGATTTCAGGAATAGCGGTGATCTCAATTAGGGTGCGGCGATCTTTGGTTAAAATTCCAGGAAGGCCGATTCCGATTTTCTTCACATGCTTGTGTTGGTACAATTGCAAAGCAATCGCATCTGCAAGACGATCTAAAAAGTGGTTTGATTCTCTCCAGGTGGCAGTGTCGTAACTTTGAAAATTGTTGATTTGACCTGTGTCTGCGTGTACGATTCCCATTTTTACACCGGTTCCACCTACATCAATTCCTAAGTATTCTTCTGCTACCATAATTTTTATTTATTGAATTACGAAATTGTCGATTTTTGACGTGAATTTCAAATCAAAAGCGGCTCAAGGATAAATTTGCTCGATTTTTTCAAGGATTTGAGTCACTGCGGGACAGATTACCGCGTTTTTTGAGGTTAATCCCAAAATCCCCATGATGTTCTTTCTGTCGGTGTGCGGGTATTCGCGGCAGGCTTTGGGGCGATGGTCGTAGATGCCGCACTTATTATCTGAAAGGTCTAAGAAGGGACAAGGGGCTGCCGGATACACCCAATCACCATCTGAATCTTGCACTAAATAGGTATCCAAGAAAGCAGATGTCTTCATCTTGAACAAATGTGAAACGCGTTGGATATCCGTGTCATTCCACATAGGACTCGTGGTGCGGCAGCAATTGCCACAGGTCAAACAATCCGTTTTCTTGAAGACTTCGGTGTGAGCCTGGAAAAATTGCTGATCTAGATTCTTTGGCTTTCTAGCTACTAGACGTTGGATCAGTTTTCGGAAAGAGGGGTCTTTAGTTTTCGCCATGGAAGCAAGAGCGGCATCGCGCCTCGTAGGACTCAGTTTCGCCTAGTAAGACGGTTTGTTGTTGTTCCACCTTACGGTAGGAATAATGCGCAGCGGCACCGCAATTCACGCAAACGGCGTGTACCTTGGTAACGAACTCAGCGATGGCCATTAGGCGAGGCATAGGTCCAAAAGGATTTCCTTTAAAGTCCATATCCAGTCCTGCTACGATGATTCGCTTGCCTTGATTTGCTAAGGTATCACAAACTTCTACGATGTTCTCATCGAAGAATTGCACTTCATCTAAGCCGATCACGTCACAATCTCCTGCTAACAACAGAATTTCACCCGAGTTATTGACGGGAGTGGAGCGAATCGAATTTTGGTTATGAGATACGATATCTTCATCGTGGTAGCGAGTATCCGCCATGGGTTTGAAGATTTCGACCCGCATTTGAGCGATTTTTGCGCGCTTTAAACGACGTATTAATTCCTCTGTTTTACCCGAAAACATCGAACCACACACGACCTCAATCCAGCCTGCTGGAGGATGGCGTTCGGTAGATTTCGTATGGTTGGGTTCTAAAAACATAGGGCGTAAAAAGCCCCTGAAATTGCATTCAGGGGCTATAAATCAAGTATTATTTTGAAGAAAAGGTAGCTGAGAAGTATTCGCGGTTCATACGCGCGATGTTCTCAAGAGAAATACCTTTAGGGCATTCTGCCTCGCAAGCACCGGTGTTAGAACAAGCACCGAAACCTTCTTCATCCATTTGAGCCACCATCGCTTCCGCACGTTTCGATGCTTCCACCTTACCTTGTGGTAATAACGCTAATTGTGAAATTTTAGCGGAGGTAAACAACATCGCAGAAGCATTCTTACAAGCCGCTACACAAGCTCCACATCCGATACACGCTGCTGCTGCAAAAGCATCATCTGCATCTTCTTTAGGAATAGGCAAACTGTTTGCATCCTGCGCATTTCCCGTGTTGATCGACACGAAACCTCCAGCCGCAATTATACGGTCAAAAGCAGAACGGTTTACCACTAAGTCTTTAATAACAGGGAACGCACTTGCTCTCCAAGGCTCTACCGTGATGGTTTCGCCATCTTGGAACGAACGCATGTGCAATTGGCAAGTCGTCACACCGCGGTTAGGACCGTGAGGACGACCGTTGATGTACATCGAGCACATACCGCAAATACCTTCGCGGCAATCATGGTCGAACGCTACTGGATCATCTCCTTCTTCGATTAAACGGTTGTTTAACACGTCAATCATTTCCAAAAATGACATATCTGTGGAGATGCCGCTCACCTGGTACGTTTCGAATTTACCAGCTACGCTTGCATTTTTTTGTCTCCAAATTTTGAGTGTCAGGTTTAAATTTCCTTCCATTGTATCGAATTATTTATAAGATCTTTGAGCAATTTTGATGTTTTCGTATTTCAATTCTT
>JBIILT010000247.1:0-2861 GCA_044338355.1 Aquirufa sp. | reverse complement strand
ACTATCTTTGCGATTCAATTGTTCCAAAGGTGCAAAATTACATGAAAAAGACGATAAGTATTTACGGGGGCGGTTGGGTAGGCGCACCATTGGCATTTAAATTAGCTTTAACGGACTTCGATGTGCGTGTTTCAGCCTCGAGTGTTCACCCGCAAGCGGCTCATCCGAAGATCAAGGTTTTGGATTTCAGAGCAGAACCGGAAATGCCAGCAGAAAACTGGACTTCAATAAATGATTCGGAAGTGCAGATTTGGGCGATTCCACCACGTCGTAAAAAGAATGCCGAGGAAACTTACCTTGCGATTTTACAGGATTGGGTGGATAATTTACCTGCTAGCGGCGTCAAAAAACTCATTTTCCTTTCTTCTACATCGGTCTATGCGAATGTATCGGATACCGTAGATGAAAATTCAGGAATCAACGAGGATTCGTTGATGGCCAAAGCCGAAGCCATCGTCTCCTCCTCTAAAGTGCCATCACTTATATTACGTTTAGCTGGTTTAATGGGCGGTGATCGCTATGTAGGAAAATACTTTTCAGGCAAGAGAAACGACGGAGCTAATTGCCCCATCAATTACGTGCACAAAGATGACGTAGTAGCACTCATCGCATTAGCTGCCGAAAAAATCGAATCCGGTATTTATAATATTGTAGCCCCTATCCACCCCACAAAAGGCGAAGTGGGAGAAAACGACATCGAACGTCGTGGTCTACCAGCTGGCTACTGGGATTATTCGGTTGCTTGTTTAGGCGGAAAAGTGGTCTCGGGCGATAAAATCTGCCAAGAATTGAATTACGAATTCAGATGGCCAGATCCGTTAGAATTTCCAATCTAGATTGGAAATTCTAGAGTAGAGATAGTAGATTAGAGATAAGAGAGTATAGAGAAGAGATGTTAGATTATAGAGAGTAGATAGGAGAGCAGAGATTAATTGTGTGAAATGTTTTCAGGGGAGCCAATCAGAAAATATTTGTGTAACGACATTTTCGATTGGCTCTGCTGAAAATATTACACAGTTAACTCTGAGATCGCTAACCACGCCATTAAACCTGGCCCAATTCCCAGCGCCCGTTCATCAATATCAAATCCTGGCGTATGCGCACCACTCGTAATCCCGCGTTCCTCATTGCGAATTCCTAAACGATAGAAACACGCATCCACGTGATGGGTGTAGAAAGCGAAGTCTTCGCCTGCCATCCATAAGTCTAAATCCACCACATTTTCTGCGCCCATGTATTCAATGGCAGCGGCTTTAGAGCGACGAGTTAGTTCTGGATTATTTTGCAAGAAAGGGTATCCTTTTAAAACTTGGAATTCGGCCCGGCCACCCATGGCATCTGCGATGCCTTCGGCGAGTTTTTTCATCTTTTCAAGACCTTCTGCGCGCCAGGTTTCATCCATGGCACGGAAAGTTCCGGCGATGTTAACTTCGTCTGGAATGACGTTGGTAGCTCCTATGCCTTCTATTTTACCGAAAGTCAATACCGAAGGTAGTTTCGGGTTTTTATTTCTCGAGATGATTTGTTGCATCGCCACGATGATGTGGGAGGCGATGACGATGGGATCGATGCAGGCATCGGGCATAGCGCCGTGGCCGCCTTTGCCGATCACTTTGATGTATAATTCGTCTGTGCTGGCCATGTACATTCCTTCGCGGAAACCGATTTTTCCTACGGGAACATTGGTCGCAACGTGTTGGCCAAAAATGCTCGCCGGTGTCGGGTTTTGCAAGGCGCCTTCTTTAATCATGATGCTCGCTCCGCCGGGGGCTTTTTCTTCTGCCGGTTGAAAGAGTAATTTGATGGTTCCTTCGAATTCGCCGCGGATCTGTTGTAAAATGTGGGCTGTTCCTAAAAGGGACGCGGTGTGGACATCGTGACCGCAGGCGTGCATGACACCTGGATTTTTGGATTTGTAGGGTACTTCGTTTGTTTCCTGAATGGGTAAGGCGTCCATGTCGGCGCGAAGGGCGACGACTTTTTTGGTTGGATTTTTACCTTTTATTTCGGCGATGAGGCCGGTGTTGGCGATTTTTTTGGCCTGAATACCCATGCGTTCAAGTTGTTCTAGCACATACGCCTGCGTCTGAAATTCCTGATACGAAAGCTCTGGATTCGCGTGAATATGGTGGCGATTTGCTAGGGTCTCAGGAGTGACTTCGGATGAAAGCTGCTTGATTTTTTCCAATAAAGTGGACATGGGTATCTATTTGATTTAGGCAAATCTACGAAATAGGACCTAATTCCTTGAATTCTTAACAAAAAAGCAATATTAAACTCTTCCAAATCAGCCGATTATTATTTAAATTGATGAGCAAATTAAAACGGTTTGTTTATGGCTCAGAAAGTGTTAGTTTTAAATCAGGATTACAGCGCGCTTACGATTTGTTCTATGCCTAAGGCCTTTCTTTTGGTCTACCTAAATAAGGCAGAATTAGTCGCAGAATCCACTACTGAAAAATTGCATTCCGTTTCAAAAACTTTCCCTTATCCCTCGGTCATTCGTTTGCAGCGATATGTTTATTTTCCGTTCAAAGGGGTCATGCTGAATCGCCAAAATATCTTGAAGCGAGACAACCATACTTGCCAATATTGTGGCTCCAAAGATTTCTTGACGATGGATCACGTGTTGCCCAAATCACGTCAGGGGCGCACTTCCTGGGACAATTTGGTGACCGCGTGCAAGTATTGCAATTCAAAGAAAGGGTATATGACTCCTGAAGAAGCGGGAATGGTTTTAGCACGCCAGCCATTTAGGCCATCTTTTGTTATGTTTTTGCGAAATTTTTCTGGAATTTTGGATCAACAATGGGCCCCGTTCGTTGGGGCTAAACTGGAGACCACCACATGAGTTTTAAAAT
>JBIILT010000286.1:0-2864 GCA_044338355.1 Aquirufa sp. | reverse complement strand
CAGGCCGTCCGATGTGGTATGATATCAATCGTAGAACTACTTACTTGCCATTAGCAGCAGATAGAGTTTACAGAGGTTCTACACTTGCCACAATCTTTGGAGGTATGAACAATACTTTCACTTATAAAGGTTTAGAATTAACGACCTTCTTTGTCTATGAATATGGTGGGTTTACTACTGATGGACAGTACGGTTTCTTGAGAGAAAACGGTACCAGATTATCTTTAAACGCGCTTCGAGATGTAGTTAATAGATCTTGGAAAACGCCAGGACAGATCACGGATATACCTAGAAATGTAACTACTAACGGTGGTAATGAAACGAGAGGTGTTGGCAGAAACTCTGGAGATGCAGCCTTATTAAAGACTGACTTTATCAGACTATCACAATTGACTTTAGCCTACAGCTTCCAGCCTAGCTTAGTCAATAAAATCGGTCTAACTCGTGCTCGCATTTACCTTCAAGGAGTTAACTTATGGACCTACGCAGATTATCCAGGATATGATCCAGAGTTTACAGGAGCAGGTACAGGTGCTATTCCTTTGACTAAAAGTTATACACTAGGAGTTCAAATCGGATTCTAATCTATAAAAGGAAAAAAATATGAAATTACATACTAAATTTTACTTATCTCTTGCCTTAGTAGGTTCCCTCCTATTAAGTTCTTGTGATAGTTTACTTCAGGTAGATCCTAAACAATCAATTGATGCAAATGGAGCTTTAAATACGCCTGACGCGATGAACGCGGCACTTAATTCAGTATATTCTAAATTAAGATCTGCACGTAACTACGGCCGTGATTTGTTAGCCGTATCAGATGCATTAGCTGACGTAGGACAAACAACTAGTAACTCTGGTCGTTTGATTGGTGAAAACAATAACCAACCAGGATCTCATTTCGGTACATGGCAAAATAGTTACTTTGCCATCAATGAGGCTAACCTAATCTTAGCTGGTATCAGCAAAGTTCAAGGTGCAACGGATGCTCAGAAGGCTCGTTGGGAAGGAGAAGCTAAGTTCTTAAGAGCTTTATACTATTTTGACTTAATAAAAGTTTACTCTTACATTCCTACTGCCATATACCAACCTGGTGTAATTGGTCAAGGAGGTATTCCAGTCGAATTAGAAGGTGTTATCACCTCAGGAGAAGCTTTAAATCGTAAAACTCCAAGATCAACTATAGAAGCCGTTTATGAGCAAATATATAAGGATCTTGAGGATGTTAAAAAATTAGTACCTGTAGGAAGAGGCGTTCAATACGGTTCTGGACCAGCTGCTTCAGCCTTGTTATCTCGCGTTGCTTTATACAGAGGAGACTGGACTAAAGTAGTTTCAGAATCTACGACTGCTTTAGCTAGTAGCGTAGGTGCTGTTACCTCTGGTGCAGCCTATGTGAGTGGATGGAGAGCTGCTATAAACCCTGAATCCATGTTCGAGGTACGTTTTGCCTTGGCAGAAGAATCGATTGGGGTGAATGAGTCTTTACAATCAACTTATACCGCTATCTTGAGCCTTGCAAATAAAAACTCTCAAGGTGGATGGGGTGATTTCATTCCAAATACTACTGTAAGAGGATTCTTTGGTTTGGCTCCATTGCAGGCTGCTGGAACAGTAGCTTCAGACAATAACAACTGGGATGTAACTAGAAATGCTGACATTAGAGCACAATTGTACACTACGGGTAATACGGTTAGAGGTGCAGGTCGCCAAATCGAATGTACCAAGTTTATGGCTAAATCTGGTTTCGCCTATGCTGACAACGTACCGGTGATTCGTAAGTCAGAGATGCACTTGAATAGATCAGAAGCTAATTACCAATTAAAGAATGAATCTGCTGCACTTACAGAATTAAATGCATTCAAAGCTTTAAGAGGTTTACCTGCGGTAACCTTATCAGGAAATGCACTTTTAGAGGAAATTCTTTTAGAAAGATTCAAAGAGTTTGCATTTGAAGGTCACCGTTTCTTTGACTTAAAACGTTATGGAAGATCAATCGTGAAGACAGTACCTGCGGTAAACTTGTCGTTTGAAGATTTCAAGATTTTGCCTCCAATTCCTCAACGTGAAGTGGATGGTAATCCTAATATTAAACAAAATAGAGGCTATTAAAATTTGAAATTATGAAAAAAATATATTTATTATACTTACTGGCCTTAGTCCTTGTTTCCTCTTCTTGCATTGAGCAAAACTACCCTAAATGGGAAGGAAGTGTATTAGAGTTTCAAGACGCCGTAGAACGTACACCTGTAGCAGGTGAAACGTATCCAAGAATTACAATAGCTAATACCGTAGGTACAGTTAACCTTCGTGTAAATCTTGTAGGTGCACACAAAGCATCTGACGAAATTATCGTATACTCCGCAGTGGCTGGCGCTGCTACCACAGCTGTAAGTGGTAAAGACTACACCATGACTGGGAAATTAACAATCCCTAAGGGTAGTAGTTTTGGTACATTAACTGTCAATGTAATCAACACAGGTAAAATTGGAGGTACAGTTGATCTCTTACTTCAGATTGATGGAAACGATGAGATTGGCTATAATACAAATTATAACAAAGTTCAACTTCGAATTACTCGATAATTTTGTTTAATCTAATTTTAATTAATAAAAAGACCGGATTTATCCGGTCTTTTTATCTACAACAAATGATGAAAAAACTATTTTTCTTTATTCTTCTAGGAATATATCCTATAGTGTCTAATGGACAATTGGCCATTCTACGTGACAATGGAACAGGAATGCCCATTACTGCAAATCCATATATTGGTGTTAAAGGTTCTGCTTATTTAGAAGACTTTAAAAAGGGAGTTCTATATCTCAATAATGGCTAAAAAGTAGAGGGCCTAAATATTGCATTGAATG
>JBIILT010000245.1:0-2887 GCA_044338355.1 Aquirufa sp. | reverse complement strand
CCATCATCCAAGATCATGTTCAATGGTTGACGATCTTCTCCAAAGAATAATGTCTGCTCAATACACCAGTTGAATTCCTCTTCGTTCATGCCTTTCCAAGCATAAACAGGAATTCCCGCTGCTGCGATAGCCGCTGCTGCGTGATCTTGTGTAGAGAAAATGTTACAAGATGACCAAGTAACGTCAGCTCCTAAAGCGGTTAATGTTTCGATTAAAACCGCCGTTTGGATCGTCATGTGAAGACATCCTGCGATACGTGCGCCTTTTAAAGGTTGCGCAGCACCGAACTCGGTACGTAATGCCATCAAACCTGGCATTTCTGCTTCTGCTAATTGAATTTCTTTGCGACCCCAGTCCGCTAATGCAATGTCTTTAACTTTGAATGGTACATAGGTACCCGATTGTGATGCCATTGTGTGTATTTTTTGAAAGGTATTTTCTTACTAAAGTGCAAATTTAATGCAATTATTTGGAATTTTCTAGAAATGCCAAAACACTTTCGAGTTGAATTCCTCTTGAGCCCTTGACTAATAAAAAACTGTTTATGATAGGGTGGTCTTGGAGCCAGATATGGAGTCCAAATTTGTCTGGGAAATAATAAGCGGATGGTAAGTGAATCAAGGCATGTTGCATGTGCTCGCCTACCAATAAGACTTTTTCAAAGCCCAACGGTGCTATGAGTAAACCCAAAGCGGCATGTTCCTCCACAGAGGAATCCCCTAATTCAAACATATCTCCTAAAATAACCAATTTGGGAGTCCCCTCTGTCTCAGCGAAATGCGAAATAGCGGCAGCCATTGAGGAAGGATTAGCGTTATAGGCATCCATCAAAACTTGGTTTGATCCTATTTTGATGAATTGCGAACGATGATTATTTGGGATATAGGTGCTTATTCCTGTATTGCATTGCGCATCGCTTAAGTTGAAGTATTTACCTACAGCGATGGCCATTTGAATATTCTCAAAATTATAGATGCCAGGTAAGTGTGAATCGATTACCAGACCAGACTCAACAGAATAGCGCACCATCGGTTTCGCCTCTAATAAGGTGGTTGACATCTTCTCGTTCGTATAAACAGCATTTTGCATTCCTCTTTCACTGAACATTTCTTGGACTTCTCCTGCTTGCTGAGGTAAAAAGGTAATCCCTTTAGATGCTTGTAAAAAGTCAAAAAGTTCGCCTTTCCCTTTACGTACACCTTCGATTCCGCCAAAACCTTCTAAATGGGCTTTCCCGATATTGGTGATTAAACCGTGAGTAGGTTTCGCGATATCCACTAATTCTTTAATATCTCCTTGCTTGTTCGCACCCATTTCAATCACCGCAATTTCGTGTTCCTTTTTGATGGAGAGCACAGAAAGAGGAACACCAATGTGGTTATTCAGGTTGCCGGAAGTGGCGAAGCAATGGTATTTTTGGGATAAAACAGAGAAGATTAACTCTTTCGTCGTGGTTTTACCATTAGAACCAGTAAGTCCTATGATAGGAATCGTCAAGGTCTGGCGATAGGCTGTTGCTAAAGCTTGTAAAGCTAACAGGCCATCCTCCACTAATAACGTACGCTCTCCAGCTAAATAATCCGCATCATCTATGATAGCATATTGAGCACCTTTCTCTAATGCTTCTGCGGCCATCGCATTGGCATTGAAATTAGGTCCTTTTAAGGCAAAGAATAGATTTCCGGGTTGGATTTTTCGGGTATCGGTAGATACGCCAGTGGAGGATAAAAACTTTTCTAGAAGCGTTTGCGTGTTGACAATCATTAGCCTATTATGACAATTGACTGCAAATATCTATAAAAATTTCGGAACCCCTAAGATAATCTGACGTAGACTGACGATGATAATCACGATTCCCACGAGAATCATCATGGATTTCACCGGTAATTTATTGGCTAAACGTGCCGCAATTGGAGCCGCAATGACACCACCTAAGATTAAGCCGATGATTACGTGCAGGTAACCTAAGCCAATCACTGCAAAAAAGGTAAGCGAAGAGGCTAGTGAAACGAAGAACTCCGTCAAATTTACACTTCCAATCGTATATTTCGGATGACGACCAGACGCGATGAGGGTAGAGGAAACAATCGGTCCCCAGCCACCTCCGCCTACGGAATCTAAATAACCGCCGAATAAAGCTAGCCAACCGACTCTCTTTAATTGACGTTTCTCTTGACGTTTGATTAATGCCTTGCGAATAATAATAGCCCCTAAAAATAAGGTATAGATTGAAACGATTGGTTTTATGTATCCCGCGTAATCTTCTAAACTGGATAAGACATAGGCACCTAAAATGGCACCTATAACACCAGGGATCACTAGTGTTTTAAATAATTTGGAATTCACGTTACCAAATTTCAAGTGCATATAACCTGATACACCAGAAGTAAATACCTCTGAAGCGTGAACACTAGCAGAAGCCGCGGCAGGGGTGATGCCCACCGATAAAAGAAAAGTAGTCGCAGTTACGCCATAGGCCATGCCCAGCGCGCCGTCAATCATTTGGGCTATAAAACCACCCAAAACATAATATAAAATCGAGGAATCCACCGTATTAAAAACGGCAATGACTTTTTCAGCGGTTAGGTAAGTGAATAAAAGATGCCCCACGATCATCAAAGCAAGGGCATTACTGATGTGAATAATCACTTCAGTGATGCTGCGATCTCGCATCCAAATGGTTTGAATGGCATTGAAAATACTCGGAAAATTTCTTTTAGGAGGCATCGTTTTTTTAATTCCCTACAAAGCTAATAGACTTTACTTAATCTACCAACAAAGTAGAGTAAATATTTTTTCATAAAAAAGCCGTAATTTGCATCTCAGTTTACAATAAATACATTTTATGCGTTCAGAGTATCAGTTTAGAGAGATCGAGAAAACTTGG
>JBIILT010000244.1:0-2889 GCA_044338355.1 Aquirufa sp. | reverse complement strand
GTTTTTTAGGTACCAAAACCTTGATATTCTTTTCTTAAGTCCTTTCAGGGATTGGGTGAGTTCTCATAGTTATGGAATCTACTTGGTGCATATAATTGTGTTGTTTTACTTGGCCAAAGCAGGTGTTTATGGCGAAATGCTTCATCCGAGTATTGGAGTTCCATTAACGGCCTTAGCTTGCTTGTTGATTTCGGGTGGAATCGTTTGGGTATTAAGAAAAATGCCCCTGATTAAATACGTGGCTGGTTGATTGATTGTGGTGGTATTTTTGTACATTCGTTAGAATACCTTTAACCACTCATACCTTACCACTTAATGCACGAAATTTATAAGTTTGGACACAGTCTAGCTGTGTTCATGAGCTTTTTCATTATCCTGCTTTTACTCTTAAAATCCTCTGGGCCTTTCCTTAAAAGTCCGAAGCGTTTCTTGTTTTTCTATTTCTTAATTTTTGGCATATTCACACTTCTTCATTACTGCCTTTTTGTCGATTGGCATGTGGAAATCGTCGCCGTTTTATTTGGGAATTTTGATGCCTTTTACTATCTGCTTCATCCTCTTGCCTATTTTTATGTCAGGGGTATGGTTCAGGATAATGTTATTTTACGTCCAAAAGATCTGTTCCATCTTCTACCCTTTTTTATTCAGTTGCTAGATATGTTACCTTATTCGCTAACGTCTTTTGCGCATAAAATTTTAATAGCTGAATTAATCAAATTTGATATTCATGAGTTGGTTAAGCAGCAGCTAGGATTTTTCTTTTCTGCACGTTTCCATTTTTATGTTAAGTTATTACTTAGTAGTATTTATGTTTTTTATAGTTGCCAAATCTATTTCAGATTTCGTTCACGAAACGGAAAAAATTTCATGTTGCATTATTGGATTCCAGGCTTTCTAATTCTTCAAGTTTTATTAATTATTTTTTTAGTTTATTTCTTTTTAATCGTGCCTTCCAGTAATCATTTTAAATTAACCTATCAAGGAAATACTTCCTGGAATTACCTAGGTCTTGGATCTTATCTGGTGCTTTCTTTAAGTGTCTTCTATTTCCCTGAATTTTTATATGCTCCGTATATAAATGCAGAACGGGAAGCTAAATTAAAAGTCCCTAATTATGAATTGTCCACGGAAAAGCTAATCGAAATAGAGACGAAATTAGATTTGTATTTAGAGGAGTTTAAACCCTTTTTGAAAACGACTTTTTCTTTAGCACAATTATCTGCTTCCCTTGATATTCCAGTTCACCATTTTAATTTCTATTTTAGAAAAACACAACAATCAAATTTTCTAGAACAAAGAATGCGTTGGCGCATTAGACATGCTAAAGAATTAATTGATGCGGGGAAAGACAAGGTAATTACCTTGGAGGCGATTGGATTAGAGTCTGGTTTTCAATCCAGGACGACCTTTTTTGTGAATTTCAAGGAATTAGTGGGAGAATCTCCTTCGGCCTACTCAGAAAGAAAAAACAATATCTAAGCCTAATTTGGGTGTTTCTTTAAGTGATTTGTTCGGATTTTCGAAAATGGAACATACACTTTGTTATTTTTTCTCTCCTCTCAACTTTAATCTCTACTATTGTTTAAGCGAATTTGATACCGCCTAACCACTAAGATAAATAATAATAGAACAGATGAATGCAGGGAGCGAGGGTTATTGACCCTTAGCTCCTTTTTTTTATTTAATATGTCCGTCTTCCATCTCAATGATTCGCGTTGTTCTTGCTGCAAATTCATTATCGTGAGTAACAATAAGAAGTGTTTGTTTGTATTCTTCTGCGAGCTCTTGGAATATATTGAAAACTATTTCAGAATTCTTTTTATCCAGGTTTCCTGTCGGTTCATCACCCATAATTAACAATGGGTCATTGATTAGGGCGCGAGCTATAGCAACGCGTTGTTTTTGACCTCCTGATAATTGATTGGGGTCTTTTAAGGCCTCGTTTTCGATACCTAATATCTTTAATTTCTCGTAGGCCTTGTGTTCAATTTCTTTCTCTGAAAATTTGCCCAATTTCAGGCCAGGAAGCATTACATTTCGAAGAACAGAGAATTCGTTGAGTAAGTAATGGAATTGAAAAACAAATCCAATTTTTTCGTTTCGAACGATGGCAAGTTCACCTTCTTTTTTGTCACGCATTGATATGCCATCAACAAGTAAATCACCTTCGTAATCTGTATCCATGGTGGATAAGATGTAAAGCAAGGTAGATTTACCACAGCCGGAACGGCCAATAACAGAGACGAACTCGCTTTGATTTAGTTTAAAGCTTACCTTATCTAAAATCTTTACTGTCACAGGGTCGTGAAAGTATTTAGTGATTTCTTTTGCCTCTAATACGACCTTGTTCATTTTATTTTCCTCTTATGATGATGACAGGATCAATTCCACTCGCTTTTCTGGAAGGAAAGAAACCGGCAAAATAGGTAGTTACTATGGCAAATGTCCCACCAATTAAGTAGAATCTAGGATTATAGTTAATGGGGTAAGTTTTAATCGTAGGAAGAGATTCTGTATTGAAAGGAATTTGGTCGATGAGTGAGGATAAGCCAAAGCCCATCAGTAACCCCATTATTCCACCAAAAATCCCAATACTCAATGCGATCGATATAAATATTTTATTCACATCTTTTCCTGAAAATCCCACTGCTTTTAAAATAGCGATGGAATCCATTTTTTCATAGATCATCATATTTAAAATATTGTATATCCCGAATCCAGCTACCAATAAAAGAGTAATTCCCACGGCATAGGAGATGAGTGTAACGGAGCTGCCGGTTTCAAATTGAGAATTCGCAGTTTGAATATCGACCGCGTTTAATTCATAAATTTTTCGGTATTCTTTTGCTACCTCAGGAGCCCATAAAATGTCTTTAAGTTTAACCTGAA
>JBIILT010000243.1:0-2891 GCA_044338355.1 Aquirufa sp. | reverse complement strand
CCATCGCCTCTTGGAAGTCATTCATATCTACTGCCGTTTTAGAACGACGAGCTGCGATTAAAGCTGCTTCATTACAAACGTTGGCAATTTCTGCGCCGGCAAAACCAGGAGTCTGGGCTGCTAATTCTTTAGGGTCTGTGTCTGCCGCTAATTTCAAAGGCTTCAAGTGAACTTTAAAAATAGCCTCCCGACCGATGATATCTGGTTTATCGATAGAAATCTGACGATCAAAACGGCCTGGGCGAAGTAAAGCTGGATCCAATACATCTGGGCGGTTTGTTGCTGCCATAATGATAATACCAGAATCGGTAGCAAAACCATCCATTTCCACTAATAGGGAATTCAACGTGTTTTCACGCTCATCGTTTCCTCCTGGCATAGAACCACGACCACGTGAACGACCTACCGCATCAATTTCATCAATAAAGATGATACAAGGCGATTTTTCTTTTGCTTGCTTAAATAAATCCCGGACGCGAGCCGCTCCTACACCCACAAACATTTCAACGAAGTCCGAACCAGATAACGAGAAAAATGGAACACCAGCTTCTCCGGCAACTGCTTTCGCTAATAACGTTTTACCCGTACCTGGAGCGCCTACTAATAAGGCTCCTTTCGGAATTTTACCTCCTAAATCGGTGAATTTTTTAGGGAATTTCAAGAACTCCACAATTTCTTGAATCTCTTCTTTGGCTTCATCTAAACCAGCTACATCATCAAAAGTAATCTTCACTTTCGATTCACCTTCGATTAATGTTGCACGAGAACGTCCAATATTGAATATTTGACCGCCACCGCCAGCCCCACCACCCATGCGGAAGAACAAGAAATAGAAACTTAATCCCATCAAAATGAAGAAACCCCAAGTGCCTAACCAATCCAAAGGACCCGTTCTAGTCTCTGGGGAAGCCATAATTTGCTCTGCGCGTGGGAAGGCTTTTTGGCGATCCTCTAAGAAACGCTCAAAGCTTTCTTTCGAATTGATCTCAAATTCAAAGTGAGGAACCTGCCCAGAAGGAACAACTTTCTGCGTTGTATTTTTCTTGAAATACTTAGGAATAAAGGCTGGCTTTAAACTAACCTCGACGATTTTGTCATTGACTATTAGTACTTTTTCTACCTCTTTTTGAATCAACATGGACTCAAACTGCTTGATGGTTATCGGCTGTAAAGTTGTTTCCTTCGAAAAGAAAAACATGCTGACAACTGCGATCACTAGACCTACTACCATCCAACTTTGGAACCCCCCAGCTGGTTTTTTAGGCATTCTTGGTTGCAAGCCAGAGCGCTTCGCATTTTTAAAATTATTCCCTTGTTTGGCCATTTTGAATTTTTCTTGTTGGGCATTTAACACCAAGATTGGTGCAAAGGTTCTGAAAATCTAAAATAAAATTAATCTGGAATCACGGTGAATTTTGCATCACCCCACAACTCCTCTAATTTAAAGAAAGAACGTTTATCTTTCAAAAATACGTGAACAATAACGTCATAATAATCCATTAAAATCCATTCCCGATTTGCTTTTCCCTCTACCGCATGTACATGAATTTTACCTGACTCCCAAACTTCTTTATCCACTGAGTCAGCAATTGCATCGATTTGCGTGTCTGAACTACCTGAACAAATCACAAAGAAGTCGGTAAATGCATTGTCTACTTTACGTAAATCTAACACCGTAATCTCCTGAGCCTTTTTATCCTGCATGCCTTTCACCACCCAGCTAACCATTTCCTCTGACGCCTCGACTTGCTTAGCGGTTTTCTTAAGCGTTTTACTCATAAATCTTTTTTCTGTATTAATTTGTACAACAAGAAACCCTTACCGAATAAAAATCTAAATTTGTTCTTGTAACCCTAAAATTACAAATAATAATTGAACAATTACCAAGCCAATACTCGCTTCGTCGGCAAAAAGAGTAAATATCTAGACATTTGTCCATCAACTAATTCTTTGGCCTTCTCAGAGGCTTTAAACAATGATTTAGAAGAAGGATTTGCTTGGATCGCTGGGCATCAAACCGCAGGAAGAGGCCAAAGGGGAAATTCCTGGAATGCTGAACCTAATCAAAATCTTACACTCTCCTATTTGTTACGTCCGCCACATCATTTACTAGAGAAACAATTTTTTTTAAGCAAAGCCATTGCCAATGGAATTTTATCTGGTTTGGAAGCATGGTCTCGCACCACCCAAGGGGAAAATTTCAATTTTGAGATCAAATGGCCGAATGATATCTACCTAGATGGTGTTAAAATGGGTGGAATTCTGATTGAAAATAATGTTCAAGCAGGAAAATGGAGTTTCTCTATCATCGGAATTGGACTGAATATTAATCAAACCACTTTTGAAAATATCAGAGGCACGTCACTCCGCTCTTATTTAGATTTACCACAACCTATTTCACTAACTGAAATCTACCATTACCTATCTCAAGGCATCGAAGAGGCTTATGTTCAATTCTCAAGTGAAGCATTCAACAGAATAGACGAAATTTACCACGAAAAACTATTCAGACGTTCGCAATGGGCATTTTATGAGGCTGCAAATGAGAAATTCGAAGGTAAAATTATAGGAGTAAACGAAAAAGGATTATTAGAAATTGAAAAAGAATTCACGGTAGAATCCTATGATTTAAAGGAAATAAGTTTTATTTTTCCTTCCTAATAAACCTCTAGATACACTACATGATTTCGCATTACCAAGGCAATTTGGAGAATTTTCTTCATTGGGCTAAGCACACTCCTCATCGTCTTTATTTAAGACAACCCATTGGAGATCAATACATTGATTACTCCTATTCTGCAGCTTCAGTAGAAGTTAAAAAAATAGCCCAATTCATTCAGGATAAGCTTAAAAAAGGCTCGAAAAATGTAGGTATTCTTTCTAAGAACTCT
>JBIILT010000242.1:0-2898 GCA_044338355.1 Aquirufa sp. | reverse complement strand
CATAGGTTTAGTTTATTTAATTTCTCTGATTTTGATGTTTTTATAGAATACGGAATCCCCGTGCTCTTGGAAAAGGATTGGACCTGAATCTTGCGCTCCAAAACCATCCCACACTTTATGCTTGCTGTGTGCTACTAAGACTTTGAAGATATTGCTTTTGCGTTCGTATTCTATCACTTTAAAGCCGTTTAACCAGTGTTGAACGATGTTGTTTGGATAAACAATGATACGTCCTTGATTCCATTCGCCTACTTTCTTTTGGAAACGACCATCAATTTTATTCGATGGAATGATGTCATATAAACTCGCTAAAGTGCGGTTTCCTACGGTTCCTAGCTTTGCATCTGGGTGTTTAGCATCATCTAAAACTTGGTATTCTAAACCGATGGCAGACATTCCTGAATTGTAGGATTCGTTGACGAAATATTTTACTCCTGAATTAGCACCTTCTGTCAGTTTGAAATCGAAAGTTAATTCAAAAGCAGAGAATTTGTCATTGGTTAAGATGTCTCCACCATTTCCTGACTCTTTCCCACCTTTGCTATTTACATGCAGTGTGCCATCTTCTACTGTCCAAACCGAAGGAGGAGCGGTAGTTTTAAAAGCAGAACGGAAACCAGTTAAGTCTTTTCCATTAAACAACAATCGGAATCCTTGCGCTTGCTCTTGAGTAGAGAGGTTATTCAACATATAGTTGTCTACCACTACTTTGCTGTCCAAAGGTCTAGGTTTCATCTCTTTTCCCGTTTGAATGCGGATGTTTTTCCACATTACTTGCATGGCCGGTTTCATTTCTCCGTAGATGGCGTGTACTTGGAAGGCGATAAAACCTTTAGCTGTCATATCATCTACTAAATATGAAATAGGATAATCGTTAATCCACGTTCGAATGGTGCTACCAATTGCCTCGATGCGGTAATGGTTCCAAACATCCCCTAATTTAAATGCCTTCTTCGCCTCTGGTTTAAGTTCGTTTTGTGCTAACCAACCACGACGTGATTCGTCATAAATACCACCTGACCATCCTCTGGTGGAAGGGTCGATTTCGGCTTGGTAACCATGCACGCGTCCATTTTGGTATTCAGGGATAGATAAACTTCTGAATTGAACCCCAGAATTCATCTTATTGTCTACTTTGACATCAAATTCTAGGATGAAATCGCCGTATTCTTGTTCGGTGGCCATGAAAGAGTTAGGTGTATTAGCCACGGTAGTTCCCACCATAACTCCATCCTTTACTTCATATTTTGCCTGTCCATTGAGTTGTTTGAATCCTTTGAAGGTTTTACCATCGAATAGGTTGGTCCATTTTTGAGCTTGTACTTGTTGCAAACCAATCGCCAAAAACAAGCTTAAAAAGGGTATAATCAATTTTTTCATAGTATTTTTAGTTTTATCTATAAGGTAGAAATCTTCGAAATTTACTCAATTATCTTAAAATAATTTAGTTTATCTAGGGGGTTAATTCAGGGTAGTAAAATAGTCTGGAATGGAAAGCATATTTAATAAGTATTCTATTATTTTTGTAGATTAATAATCGATTACTATGCAAAAACAGACCAAAGCCATCCGCATTCAAGCCGCAAGATCTCAAAATAGAGAGCATTCTGTGCCATTGTATTTGACTTCAAGCTTCACTTTTGATGATGCAGAACAGGGTAGAGCGATTTTTGCAGAAGAAATGGCGGGTAATATTTATTCTCGTTACATGAATCCCAATGTGGATGAATTTGTAGAGAAGATGAATATGCTAGAAAATGCAGAGGATGGTATTGCATTTTCTACTGGAATGGCTGCCATTTTTGCTTCTATGGCTGGTCTTTTAAAGGCTGGAGATCACATAGTGGCCTCTAATGCTTTGTTTGGTTCCTGTATCCAGATTTTGACGAAGATTAC
This sequence comes from Aquirufa sp., assembly GCA_044338355.1. GTDB lineage: Bacteria > Bacteroidota > Bacteroidia > Cytophagales > Spirosomataceae > Aquirufa. The sequence continues at coordinate 1,002 of JBIILT010000242.1, read as the reverse complement.
CTCGAAATGGGGAATTGAATGCACTTTTGTGCCAGGTGCTGATATCAATGCGTGGAAAGCCGCTATCAAACCGAATACGAAATTCTTATTCTGCGAATCTCCATCAAATCCAGGTTTAGAGCTGATTGATTTAACAGCATTAGCTGCCTTGAAAGAGGGGAAAGAAATGATTCTGGCCGTTGATAACTGTTTTGCGACGCCTATTTTGCAAACTCCTATGGACTTAGGAGCAGATTTAGTGATTCACTCAGCGACGAAATATATTGATGGCCAAGGCCGTGTTTTAGGTGGGGTGATCTGCGGAAAGAAAGTGTATATCGATGAAATTCGCTTCTTTGCGCGCCATACAGGCCCTTCTTTATCGCCATTTAATGCTTGGATATTATCTAAGAGTTTGGAGTTATTAGACCTTAGAATGCAAAAGCATTCAGAGAACGCAATGGCCTTAGCAGAAGCTTTGGAAGGACATAAAGCTTTAAATACCGTAAAATATCCTTATCTGAAATCGCATCCGCAATATGAATTAGCAAAACGCCAAATGAAATACGGTGGAGGTATCTTAACGGTTGATATTAAAGGTGGATTTGAGAAGGTAGTAGCATTTAGTAAGTTATTGAAGATAGCCTCTATTTCGCCTAATTTGGGTGATTCTCGTACGATTATCACACATCCAGCATCGACCACACACGCTAAATTACCAGCAGAAGAGAAAGCTGCTTTAGGAATTACTGATGGTTTAGTTCGTATTGCGGTAGGTCTAGAATCAGTAGAAGACTTAAAAGCAGACTTCTTACAAGCCCTTAATCAAATTAGCTAATGTGGATCGCTCTGATCGTTTGTTTGCTTTTGTTGACCGTTAATGTCGTGATCGGCGTTTACGTAGAACGAAAGTTGTCTGCTTTTATGCAGGATAGATTAGGGCCAATGAATGTGGGTAAATGGGGTTTATTACAAGTATTTGCGGATTTATTGAAGTTATTCCAAAAGGAAGACATCGTTCCT
>JBIILT010000241.1:0-2899 GCA_044338355.1 Aquirufa sp. | reverse complement strand
CCATCAGGAAGCAAGGGTGCCACCATCAAGATTGCCGAAATAAACTGCGAACTCACGTCTCCACGGATGGAGATTTCGCGATTACCCTGAAATGAAAAACCATTCAACTGCAACGGAGGATAACCTTCTTGGTTCAAATAGGTAATATCAGCTCCCAGCGTTCGTAAAGCATCCACTAAAATCCCAATAGGGCGCTCGCACATCCGCGGTGTTCCTGTCATCTTTTTCGGGATACCCGTCACCGCATAATAGGCAGTTAAGAAGCGCATCGTCGTTCCCGCGTCTAACACATCCGCCTCCGCACCATTCTCGGACAACAAACGAATCATCGTTTGGGTGTCACGAGCTTCCGCTAAATTCGAGAGATTATCTAAGGACCCTTTCGCAAGGGCATTGATAATTAAAGCCCGGTTGCTCTCAGACTTAGAAGCGGGTAATGGAATTATCTCAGAAAAAGACGACGTACGTGGAAATAAAGTAATTTGACTCAAAACTGGACTGCGATTAACGCAATTTTAAAGTGACTAATGACAGAACCGCTAAGATAATTCCGACGATCAAAAAGCGAATAACGATTTTCGATTCGTGGTAATTTTTCTTTTGGAAATGGTGGTGCAATGGCGACATTAAAAAGACGCGTCGCCCCTCTCCATATTTGCGTTTAGTGTATTTAAAGTAGGCCACCTGAATAATGACGGACATATTTTCTATTAGAAAGATTCCACATAAGACTGGAATCAACATTTCTTTTCGAATAACAATGGCTAAAGTAGCGATAACTCCACCTAACATTAAGCTTCCCGTATCGCCCATGAAAACCTGGGCCGGATAGGCATTGTACCAAAGGAATCCAATACAGGCCCCCACAAAAGCCGCACAAAAAACAGCGAGTTCCCCTGAATTAGGAATAAACATCACATTCAAATACTGTGAAATCACTTTATTACCAGATACATAGGCTAAAATAGCTAAGGTGATTCCGATAATAACAGATGTTCCAGCTGCTAATCCGTCGATACCATCGGTAATATTTGCCCCATTGGAAACGGCTGTAATGATGAAAATAACCACTAACACATACACTACCCAAACATATTCATCCGGAATAAAACTGGGCAATAACATATTATAATCGAACTGATTATCCTTCATGAAAGGAACCGTCGTTAACAGGGATTTATGATCAATGAAAGTCCCATCCGTCGCATATTCCCGTACTTTAATATGCTGGTTAAAATACATGGTTAATCCCACAATAATACCTAAACCTATCTGGCCTATAATCTTAAATTTGCCCGATAAACCTTCTTTGTTTTTCTTGAATACTTTAATATAATCATCTGTAAAACCAACTGCTCCTAACCAAATCGCTGAAGTCACCAATAGCACAATGTACACATTCGTAATCTTCGAAAATAATAAGGTGGGAATCAATAATGATAACAAAATAATAAAGCCTCCCATCGTAGGAGTGCCTTTTTTTGCCATTTGGCCTTCTAATCCTAGATCCCGAATTTCTTCTCCGATTTGCAATTTCTGTAAGCGGTAAATGACCGTTTTTCCCCAAATTGCTGCTATACCTAGAGACGTAATGATCGCCGCAAAAGCACGGAAGGTGATGTATTGAAAAACACCGGCACCCGGAATATTTAAGGTCTTGTCTAGGTATTCAAAGAGGTAATAAAGCATCTAAATGGATTTTAATTTATAAAATTGCAAAAATTCGAGGGGAATTCAAACTCAGCTAAATGCCTCCCCAAGGACTATTTTATCATCAAAGTCATATTTCACACCCTGAATGTCTTGGTAGTTTTCATGGCCTTTCCCCGCCACTAAAATGATATCTCCCGCACCTGCTAATTCCCGAACCGCATAAAAAATTGCGTCTTTACGATCTGAAACGCGGTGCACCTTGGATTTTAACTCCACTGGAACACCTACCTCCATTTGGTCTAATATCAATTCCGGATCTTCCTTGCGTGGATTATCAGAGGTCAACACGACTGAATCACTGTATTTTGCGGCTAATTCCGCCATAATAGGTCGCTTCCCGGCATCCCGATTCCCGCCACAACCCACCACCGTAATGATTCGCTGTGATTTATCTCGAATCGTTTGAATCGTTTTCAAGACATTTTCCAAGGCATCAGGCGTATGGGCATAATCCACAATCCCCATTTTATGCTGAGATCCTGCTAATTGCTCAAAACGACCCGGGGCAGTTTTAAGGGCCGAAATCTGCACCAATACTTCGTGAGATTCTTCGCCTAATAACAGTGCCGCCGCATAAATTCCCAATAAATTATAGGCGTTAAAAGTCCCTATTAATTGTGCGTGCACTTGCTGGTGATCGATCTCTAATTGCAAACCGCCTACCCCATTGCTGATAATTTTTGCTTTAAAGTCCGCAGCATTCAATAAACCGAAACCGTATTTCTTAGCTGCTGTGTTCTGTAACATCACCATTCCGCGCTTGTCATCTACGTTTGTTAACGCGAAGGAAGATGCGGGGAGGACGTCGAAGAAGCCTTTTTTGGCCTTAATGTATTCGTCAAAAGTCTCATGGAAATCCAAGTGATCGCGGGTAATATTCGAGAAAATGGCACCTGAAAATTGCACACCATGAATACGTTTCTGAACTACCGCATGAGAACTCACCTCCATAAAGGCATGACTACAACCGGCCGAAACCATATCTGCTAACAAAGCATTCAAACTCAAAGCGTCAGGTGTGGTATGAGTGGATGGAATTACTTTATCCTCAATCTTATTTACCACCGTAGAAATCAATCCGCAGCGATGACCCAAACGCTTAAACAATTCAAATAATAACGTAACAGTGGTCGTTTTTCCATTCGTGCCCGTAATTCCTACGAGCTTCAATTTCTTCGAAGGATGA
>JBIILT010000281.1:0-2900 GCA_044338355.1 Aquirufa sp. | reverse complement strand
AAACAGCTTTACAGGCACATGGAGTTCAATTCTCTGCACTAGGAACTGTTCAAGGAACGGATATGGTGGCTGATGGAGCTGTTTTGAGCTCTGTGGCTGCTGCTTATCAATCCTTTGATACAGCACTTGAAACTGCTTTAATGAAATAAGTAAAATGAGCCGCTATCTACTCGCTTTTTCGTACGATGGCGGCTCTTTTCATGGCTACCAAATTCAGCCGAATGCAACGACGGTTCAGTCAGTTTTGCAGGATAAATTAAGTTTATTGTTAGGGGAAGCCCTAGAAATCGTAGGAAGTTCTCGCACTGACACGGGTGTACATGCCCACCAGCAGTTTGCCCACTTCGATTTGCCGGAAGGTAAAAAAGTGAAAGAAAATTGGGTATTTCGGTTAAACCGTATGTTGCCGGAATCCTTAGCGGTTCAAGGGATTTATCAGGTTGCAGATGATTTTCACGCTCGTTTCGCTGCATTGTCGCGTACCTATGAATACCGCATTAGTCCTTCTAAAAGCCCATTTAATGCTCAGTTTTCTTACCGTTTCGGCGTCGATTTAGACGTAAATGCCATGAACGAAGCTGCGTCTTTATTTTTTCAACACACGGATTACCAGTGTTTTTCGAAAGTAAAAACGGAAGTAGCCACGTTTGAATGTACCATTATGCAGGCTTCTTGGGCGTGGCGAGGGGAAGAATTGGTATTTACCATTCAGGGAAATCGCTTCTTGCGTGGCATGGTTCGTGCGGTCGTGGGAACTTTGTTAGAAGTAGGGCAGGGACGTTTAAGCAAAATTCAGTTGCAAGAGATTTTAGACTCAAAAGACCGTTGCAAGGCGGGTCGAGCCGTACCAGCTCACGGATTACATCTGTTAGAAGTGGAATACCCGGCGGCTATTTTTGGCGCCAAATGTGCAGGATAACATCCAATAAGGTAGCAGCTGACTGAACCTTGATTTTATTTGGCTTATAATTCAAGCCTTTCAAATTGTACTTGCTGATCCAGATTTCCTTAAAGCCTAGTTTCTCCGCTTCTGCGATGCGCTGATCAATTCGCGTTACGGAACGTAATTCTCCCCCTAAACCCACTTCAGCTGCAAAACAGACGGAGGAGTCGATGATTTTGTCTTCATAAGAAGAGACTAAGGACATGCAGGTAGCTAAATCTAAGGCTGGGTCATCCACGCGAATTCCACCAGTAATATTCAAGAAAACATCTTGTGTGGCTAATTTATAACCTCCTCTTTTCTCTAATACGGCAATTAACATACTTAAGCGTTTTCCGTCATATCCGTTAGCCGTTCTTTGGGCATTACCATAAGAGGACGCGCTCACTAAGGATTGGATTTCAACGAGCAATGGACGATTACCTTCCATTAAGGTACCGATGGCGATACCGGAGGAGGGTTCATCCCGTTGTGACAATAAAATCTCTGATGGATTCGTTACCGGTCGTAATCCACTTCCTAGCATTTCGTAGATACCTAATTCGGAAGTGGAGCCAAAACGGTTTTTCGTTGTTCGTAAAATACGGTAGATCATGTGGCGATCCCCTTCGAATTGCAAGACGGTATCTACTAAATGTTCAAGGACTTTAGGGCCAGCGATGGAACCTTCTTTGGTAATATGACCCACTAAGAAGATCGGTGTACCACTTTCTTTCGCAAAGCGCATTAATTCCAGTGCACACTCCCGAATCTGCGAAACGGAGCCTGGGCCTGATTCAATTTGATCTGAAAACAGAGTTTGTATCGAATCTACAATGATTAATTCCGGCTCTAAGTCGACTAAGTGACGGAATATCGATTGCGTATTGGTCTCGGTAAGAATATATAAAGAGTCAGATTTCGCAGCTAAACGATCTGCTCTCAGTTTAATTTGTTGTTCTGATTCCTCACCGGTGACGTATAAAACACGCGTCTGGGTTAAGGAAAGGGCTACTTGAAGTAAAAGGGTTGATTTTCCGATACCGGGTTCTCCACCGATTAAGACTAAGGAGCCAGGAACGATTCCCCCGCCTAATACGCGGTTGAATTCTGGGTCTGAGCAAGTTAGTTTAGGTAAGTTCTCGAAGCTTACTTCGTTCAATAATTTAGGCTTCGCGGCTGATTTCGGGCTTCCTTTTGTCTTCCAAACCTCCGCCGGATGAACCGCCTGTTCCACTAATTCCTCCACGAAGGTATTCCATTCGCCACACGAGGGACACTTACCTAACCACTTAGGGGCCGAATGTCCACAGGATTGACAAAAAAAGGAGGTTTTAGCTTTGGCCATGAGGTTTATTTATGTTCAAATTTACGCTTTGATTTCGTTTTTTCTTTTTTTTCGATTGAAAAAGGATAATTTTACTATTTAATTATCAAAACTCTCAAAAGATGAAAGCGCAAAAACCACTACTGTTATTATTCCTATTCATTACAGGATTTACATTTAATTTATCTGCTCAAAGTTCTGATTATTTTAGGGTGGGTATTAAAGGTGGAGTTAATCTTTCTTCTATTGCTTATGATGCAAATTACTCAGTTAATGTGGGGAAAACCTTAAGTATGAAAACGGGGTATCTCTTAGGCGCTTATGCAAGAATAGGTAAATCTGTTTTTATTCAGCCTGAAGTTAATTTTGCTGCTAAAGATTACGAGGTGAATGTCTTAAATGCAATCACAAAGTCCAATGATATTGTTTCATTTTCTCAAAAGACAATCGATGTTCCTGTGTTAGTAGGTATTAAATTAGGTCCAATTCGCGTGGCTGCCGGTCCTGTTGCGTCCTACAGCATAAGCGCTGATGCAAAGGCAGATAATGCGTTAAAAACCTATTTTTCTGGGTCTTCAAAAGAAATTGCAAATCGTTCGAACTTTTCATACCAAGCTGGAATTGGTATAGACATTTTAAACTTGTCCTTAG
>JBIILT010000029.1:0-10797 GCA_044338355.1 Aquirufa sp. | reverse complement strand
TATATATATCAAGAAGAAAGTGAATATCTTAATTACTCGGATTTTTATTGTCACATTACTGACTGTTATTCCCGATTTAGTAGTACTGTTGTTATTGTCTGTAGAATCAAACCAAACAGGGATGATTGACTTTTTAAATCCGGATGCGGTAAATAATAATTACCTCTATTTTAAATCGTTGGTACTGCCAATCAGTTTCTTTTTTGTACCTAACTGGTTGTACAATGAAAAGGAGCCTCTCTCATTTTTAGATAATGTAAGAGCCACTTGGGAAAAAGTAGTGAGCTCAAAAAAACATTTCTCAAAGGAAGATCCTTTGGAAAAATCATCAGATCTAGATCGCATCATTTCCTACATCGAAAACGATAAGCCCTACGTCAAAACGTCCTTCTCCCTACACGATATTTCACATGCACTCAATATCCCGCATAACCGTGTTACGAACTGTTTTAATAAACAACTGAAGGTTCCGTTTCCTACCTATCGAAACAAGTTACGCATTGATCATGCGACGGCCTTGCTGCGGTCAGGGGCCCACTTAAATACCTCCATTGAAGGAATCGCTGAGCTTTCCGGCTTTAAGAGCAAATCCATCTTTTATAAGATCTTCAAGGAGGAGCACGGGACGACGCCCATTGATTGGATAAAGGTGAATTTGTAAATGCGTCGATTAATTTCGCTAATCGCCTCAAAAAACCTCGATTTATGAGGCGATTAGAAAAATTCATTGGCTAACCCCTTTGTTTGGCGACCCTCTAAACCCCCTAGAAATTCAGTAAATTTTATGCATTTTGCACTTTCAAAAGCGTAAGCCTCTAAACTAATTTACATGATACACACGATGCGTTGGTTCGGACCGAACGACCCAGTTTCCTTGATGGATATTCGTCAGGCTGGTTGTACCGGAGTCGTGACCGCATTGCACCAAATCCCGGTGGGGGAAGTTTGGCCTATTGAAGCTATTCAAGAACGCATTACGATTATCGAGGCTGGAAACAAGGAGTGGATACCTTTGCATTGGTCGGTGGTGGAATCGCTTCCGGTGCACGAGGGGATTAAGAAAGCCTTACCATCGCGCGCTCAACTGATTGAAAATTACAAAACGTCTTTGCGAAATCTAGCGGCCTGCGGAATCAAAACCGTGTGCTATAATTTTATGCCCGTCTTGGATTGGTCGCGGACGAAATTGAATTTTGAGATGCCAGATGGGGCTCGGGCTTTGCGCTTTGTTTGGACGGATTTCGCGGTGTTTGATTTGCATATTTTACAACGCCCGGGGGCTGAAGCGGATTATAATCCTTCTGTTAGGGCTGCGGCTGCGGAGCGTTTCGCTACCATGACGGACGAGGAAAAAGCGGAGTTGAAAAACACGGCACTATTAGGCCTTCCAGGTTCAGAGGAGGCGTTTCATTTAGAGAATTTCCAAAGTCTATTAGACGAATACCGCGACATTTCTGCGGATCAATTGCGCGAAAACTTGCACTACTTTGTGCGGTCTATCGCGCCATTAGCTCAGGAATTAGGTATCAGTTTATGCATCCATCCGGATGATCCTCCTTTCCCTCTTTTAGGCTTGCCACGCGTGGTGAGTACGGAGGCGGATTTAGCGGCATTGATGGCGGCTTCGCCAGAACGCGCGAACGGGATTACATTCTGCACCGGTTCTTTAGGAGTTAGAGCGGATAATGATTTGCCAGGGATGATTCGTCGCTTTGCGGATCGCATCCACTTCTTGCATTTGCGTACTACTTTCCGTGAACAAAACGACCCGTTGATTTTCCACGAGGCGCCGCATTTAACGGGGGACGTGGATATGTTTGAAGTCGTGAAAGCGGTGGTGGAAGAAGAAAAAAGACGTGGGGGAGAGCAGATTCCGATGCGCCCAGATCACGGTCACCAAATGTTAGATGATTTGAAAAAGAAAACATACCCCGGCTATTCAGCGATCGGACGATTGCGCGGTTTAGCGGAAATCCGCGGATTGGAATTAGCGATCCGCACCTTGATAAATTTCATAAAATAAGATGCAACAACCATTCTCATTGCAAGGGCGCGTGGCGCTCATCACGGGCGGCGGAACCGGAATTGGATTCGATATCGCGAAATGCTTTTTAGCGTCCGGCGCCACGGTCATCATCACGGGTCGCCGCGAAGAGGTGCTGAAAGAGGCGGTCGCAAACTTAGGAGCGGGCGCACATTATGCGGTGAGTGATGTGGCTGACTTGAGCTTGACTTCCTCCCTCGTGGCAGAACTCGTGGCAAAACATGGCGCCATCGACATCCTCGTAAACAACGCAGGCATCAACATGAAGCGCCCGGCAATCGAAGTGTCAGATGACGATTTTGCGAACATTATTAATGTAAACTTGAACGCTGTTTTTGCCTTGACACGCGAAGTGGGGAAACATATGTTAGAGCGTGGCAAAGGATCCATCATCATGATTTCCTCGATGGCGGCTTACTACGGCATCGATCGTGTCGCAGCTTATGCTTCTTCGAAAACAGGTATTTATGGATTAGTTCGCGTACTCGCATCCGAGTGGTCTGGCAAAGGGGTTCGCGTGAATTCAATTGCGCCTGGATTTATTGAAACGGCGATGAGTAGAACCGCGATGAATTCGGATCCGGATCGCAAACACAAGGCGATGGATCGTACGCCCATGGGGTATTTTGGGAAACCAGAAGACATCGGTTGGGCAGCGGTTTATTTAGCTTCGGATGCATCAAATTACGTAACAGGCGTCTCAATCCCGGTTGACGGCGGGAATTCAATCGGATTCTAATGAAAGGAAATTACCGCTGGGTGGTGGTCGCCCTCTTGTTTTTTGCGACGACGATTAACTATTTAGATCGCCAGGTGATCGGCTTGTTGAAGCCCACGCTGGAGAAGGAATTGAACTGGTCGGAGACGGATTACAGCTTCATCGTGATGTGTTTCACGGCGTCTTATGCGCTGGGATTGTTGGCTTTCGGGAAGGTGATCGATAAAATAGGGTCCAAAATGGGTTACGCCATCTCCATCGTCATCTGGTCCGTCGCGGCGATGGCGCATGCCTTAGCGAAGACAACGTTTGGATTCGGCGCGGCACGCGCCGCTTTAGGAGCTGGTGAGGCGGGGAATTTCCCGGCTGCGATTAAGACGGTGGCGGAGTGGTTCCCTAAAAGAGAACGTGCATTAGCTACAGGAATTTTTAATTCCGGAGCAAACATAGGAGCAATGGTCGCGCCCATTATGGTGCCTTGGATTTTAGGGGCGTATGGTTGGGAGGAAGCCTTCCTCATAACAGGGGCAATCGGATTTATCTGGTTGGCTTTGTGGTGGGTATTTTATGAGATTCCGGCGAAACACAAATCCGTGACTACAGAGGAATTAGCGCATATCCAGTCGGAGGAAGAGACATCCGAAGTCGCACCCATCGCCTGGTCTAAACTTTTCGGTTATCGCCAAACCTGGGTCTTTATCGTCGGTAAGTTCTTCACGGATCCCATTTGGTGGTTTTTCTTGTTTTGGTTGCCGTCTTATTTCTCCACGACCTTTGCGCTGGATTTGAAAAAACCGAGTCTACATTTAGCGATTTTGTTTACGTGTACGTCCATCGGGAGTATTGGTGGAGGCTACATTTCGGGATGGTTAATGAAGAAAGGCTGGCCGGTGTATAAGGCGCGGAAGTATTCGATGTTCTTCTTTGCGCTTTGTGCGGTGCCCATTATTGGGGCGCGCTGGGCGACGGATATTTGGCAGGCAGTATTCTTAATTTCCATCGCGGCATCTGCACACCAGGCCTGGTCTGCGAATATTTTTACGACCGTGTCCGATATGTTTCCCAAACACGCGGTTTCATCGGTCGTGGGAATTGGAGGCCTAGCCGGTTCACTAGGGGGTGTAATTTTCCCTTATATAATTGGAGTAATTTTAGATTCTTATAAAGCCGATAATGCTTTGTCATCGGGATATAATGTTATATTTGTCGCTTGCGGCTGTGCGTACTTGTTTGCGTGGTTATTGATTCATTTTATCTCGCCTAAAATGCAAGCCGTTCAATCTTAAACCTTTCAACAATGAAAAAATTATTATTTGCTTTATTAGCCTTTTCTGGAAGCGTTTTTGCTCAGGATGAGCATCACCCATTAGAAGGAGCGTGGAATTTAAATGTATCGATGGAGAACCGCAACGGCGGAGTTTCTATTGCACCTTCCTGGCTAGAAGTGCGCCATTCAGGGCTTAGAACGCTCACAGGTAGATTTGTAGGAGATGGCGGATCTGCACGACCTATCGCAGAAGTATTCTTTAAAGACGGACACATTTCTTTTAAGATTCCCCCACAATGGGATAAAGAGGAGACTTACATGTCCTTCGAAGCAGATTTGAAAGACGGTAAATTATCAGGAACGATTGTTACTCCAGGTGGAAAAGCGATGGCCTTTACCGGTACTCCTGCTCCCTCTTTAGTGAGAAAGTCGGAACCAGTTTGGGACAAATCCATCACCTTGTTCAATGGAAAAGATTTAACAGGATGGAAGGCATTAGGTCCTAAAAACCAATGGATCGCAGAAAATGGGGTCTTAAAAAGCCCAGCGTCTGGCGCGAATTTGTGTACAGAACAAAAATTCAATGACTTTAAATTACACATCGAATTCCGCTTGCCGCCACATAGTAATAGTGGTGTGTATTTACGCGGTCGCTATGAGGTACAGGTGGAAGATAGCTATGGAAAACCGGCTTATAACATCTATTTAGGTGGTATTTATGGCTTTATCGATCCACTTTTCCAAGCGGCAAAACCGTCTGGTGAATGGCAGACCTACGATATTACTTTAGTAGGACGCAAAGTTTCAGTAACCTTAAACGGCCAAAAAATCATCGTTGAACAAAACATCCCCGGCATCACAGGCGGCGCAATGGACAGCGACGAAGCGGCACCGGGTCCTATCATGATGCAAGGCGATCATGGTCCAGTGGAGTATAGAAATATTGTACTGACGCCAGCTAAGTAATGAAGAAATTTGCTTTAACAGAAGATTGGACGGTAGTACTTTTAGGTTTTTTAATCATCGGAGTAGCTCTTATAGGAGTTAAGATTCCTTCCCCCTCTTTTGGTTGGGAATCAACCAATGATTTAACTGAGAAAGTAATCACGGCTGGCAATCTGTTAAAGCTGGGTCAGATTTTCATTTTCACTTACCTCATAGCGATTCTCTCGGCAAGCGTATTAGGCAAAAGTGTGGTGGGGACCATAAAGGGTTTTCCCATTGTATTTGCGCTTACTTCGCTTGCCTTGATTTTAGCGGGCAACGCTTTCCTGAAAAACTGGAACCTAGAAGCTGTTATTTTCAGCTTGACGATCGGGCTAGTTTTGAGTAATTTCTTCACACTTCCTTCCTGGCTGACTGAATCGCTTTCGACAGAATTGTTCGTGAAGATTGGCTTGATTTTATTAGGAACGAGTGTGATTTTTGGGGACATATTGAAGGCCGGATCGCTGGGTTTAATCCAAGCGCTGATTGTGGTTATTTCGGTTTGGTACTTTGCTTTTTGGATTTCCAAAAAAATGGGCATCGACGAAGAATTCGCCATCATGATTTCCAGTGCGGTTTCTATCTGTGGTGTTTCGGCTGCGATTGCTACCTCTGGAGCCATTAAAGGAGATTCGAAAAAGCTTTCTTATGTGATTTCCATCGTCTTAATTACGGCGATTCCGATGATCATTTTCTTACCTTTTATTGCTCAGGCCTTAGGTCTTTCACAAGCGGTGACGGGCGCATGGTTAGGTGGCACGATCGATACGACTGGTGCAGTAATTGCCTCGGGGACGATGGTGGGCGAGGAGGCCTTGAAGATTTCGACGATCGTTAAATTCTCGCAAAACGTGTTATTAGGGTTCGCCGCTTTCGCGATTTCGATTTACTGGACGATGACTAATAACCAGTCGGACACCGTTAAGGAAAACAAGCCTACTTTAGGAATCATCTGGGAGCGCTTCCCTAAGTTCGTATTAGGATTCATCGCCGCCTCATTACTTTTCTCTTTCGTGATTTCTTCAGAAACGATCGATTCGGTGAAAGGAGGTTTCAAGGCCTTGCAAGGACTTTGGTTTGCCTTAGCTTTCACAAGCATCGGATTAGAAACGAAGTTTGCGGATTTGTTCTCCAAAGAAGGGAAGAAGCCTTTGTACGCCTTCTTAATTGCGCAGCTGTTTAACGTGTTTGTGACGCTGGCAGTAGCATACGTGCTGTTTAGCTAATTTTTGTACTAAAATTGACAAAGAATACTTAGTCTATCGTTATTATAGAATAATGTATTATCTTTGCCAAATGAGGTATTTGTTTTTCTTTTTGTTCCCACTATTTAACTAATCAGTGGTATGTACAGGGAGAGGTGCATACGGAAATTATATTAAACGCTGGTCAAGAAAATCCAGCAAATACGTTGGATCAACATCGGTTGTTCGCCGGTTTAAGCATTCCTATTCATGCCAATTCCACAACACGATATCCCAGCCGATCCCACCATAATCTAGGGTATCGATGACCTGAAATCCGCGTTTTTGGTGTGCTTTTAAAGATCGGTTATTTGCTTGTGCTACGTCCGTGACACAATAGGTGTATTGATTTGCGTAATGATCGCGGAAGCTTCCGTAGAGTTTTTGGACCAAATCCTGTCCCCGATATTCCTTCGAAACACACAACTGGGCTACGATGGCATAATTTTCTACCGGCTTACCTTCGAAAATACAACGTTCGATATTCTCCACAAGGTCTGCTAATAGTTCGTGGTGACGTGCGGTTTCCGGTAGAGCCACCAGGCTATAACCTACCACCTTTTCCCCATCCTTTGCGATGATACCCGGACTTGCCTGGTGAAGTAATTCTAAAAAAGGCAGATCATATTCCGCCATTAAAAACCCTTGCGATTCTGCCTCTTCCTGCGTAATATTTTTCCGCAAATTAGCTTGCTGTAAGGCTAAAACGCCTTGCATTTCCTGTTCTGTAGTAACTAATTGAAGTGTGATCATGGGCCTATTAGGATACATGAATATCAAATCCCTGCAGTAAACCCGCTAACCCATCTTGCGAAAACTTCGCTTTTTTGATCTGATTAATGCTTGGATGAATCACGTAATTGAAGGCAGTTCTGAGGTCCGCTTTGCTTAGGTTTGTCTGGTCAAATAAGGCCCCAGCCAGATCGCAGTCGTCGAAAGAGGCTTCCGAAAAATCGGCTTCCGTGAAGTCGACTTCGTGCAAAGAACAGCCCATGAACTTCGTCTTTTTACCCTTGATTTGATAGAACGAAGACAGGTTTAAAACGCAGGTGTCGAAACTCACTTCGAATAGAAAGGGATTGCAAGCCTCGAAACGAAGGCCCTGCATCTTGCAGTCTTTGAAGTGAATTTTTTGAAGAGAGGCACCGCTGATTTTGACCAAACTAAGATTACAAGACTCGAAGCTACAGTCGACAAATTGGAAATTTTGAAAATCTGCCGACTCGAATTGACAGTTTTTGAAAACGCAATGTTCGTATTCGCCAGGGGCGAGCTTACTTTGTTTCTCGAATTTTTGATCGACGATATAAGGCTTCTCCATGCCGCAAATTAGGGATATTTTCCTATTTTTACGCTAGTGCTACCACCCTTTTTACTAAAAATGGAACTCTTCGATTTTCCTGCCGACCCTTCTATAAACCTGCTTCCAGGTGACGGGATCGTGCATTATTATGGGAAATTGATGTCGGCCACAGAGGCCGCCACGATGGCAGAAGCGCTACTGAATGGCATCGAATGGCGAAACGACGAGGCCGTCATTTATGGCAAACATATTATCACGAAACGCAAGGTAGCTTGGTATGGCGAAGAGCCCTTTTCGTATACCTATTCGAACACCACGAAGACCGCCTTACCCTGGACTCTTGAATTACTATTCTTGAAAAACCTCGCCGAAAAACACTCCGGCGAAACTTATAATTCCTGTTTATTGAATCTCTACCACGACGGTTCCGAAGGGATGGCCTGGCACAGCGACGGCGAAAAAGATTTGCGAAAAAATGGGGCAATTGCTTCGCTTAGTTTTGGCGCAGAAAGAAAATTCTGCTTCAAGCACAAGAAATCTGGAGAAAAAATCGACGTCTTTTTAGAAGCAGGAAGTTTGCTAGTTATGAAAGGCGAAACTCAAACTCATTGGTTACACCGCTTGCCGCCTACCACGAAGGTGCATCAGCCTAGAATTAATTTGACCTTTAGAACAATCGTCACGACGAGCGCTACATAGAGGGGGAAAGTAAAGAACAATAGCGCGAAAAGTACCGAGTCATAAAATACCGAATCCTTCGTTTTTGTCGCTGCGAAAGCCCTAATCGGTAAATAATAGGGTAAGGCAAAATAATACAAGAACCCTCTTGCGAATCCGGGATGCACCGGCACTTCGATTAAGCGCTGCATTTTCTGGAAAACCGTCGCATTAAACTTCACCCGATCCGCCGCTTCTAAAATGGGTGTGGGCCAAGACATATTTTCAAAAGCCAAGTGAATTCCTTTCCCAAAAGCCGTAAAACTCGAATAGCCAATTCCCGCAATCTGAACGATAGGGAAGATTCCTTCCGCCTGCGCACTTTCTAAAATGCGGCTCGCCCCCTTTTTAAAAGGTTGCAATTCGTGGGTATTCAGACAAATTCCTTCGATGAAAATTAATACAATTCCATCGTTGCGAAGGCACTCAACCGCCTTTTGAAAGGTGTTTGAATTCAGGTGAAGGTGCTCTTTTCCTTCTCTTTGGCGAAATACCGGAAGCATATTCAATTGCCTCAATAAAAACCCGAAAACCGGATTTCTAAATACATCCCCCCGCGCCAAATAGTTGATATTTCTAGGATAAAGTGCACCGATAATCACGGCGTCCAAAAACGAATCTGGGTGGTTAACGACCAATAAAACGGGCCCTTTGGTATTCATCAGCTCCGCATTTTTCACCACGATGGACGGGCAAAAAATACGCAGCGCAAAACGAACCAATATTTTTAAGAGAAAGATCAAAGATTTTTATAATTTTAAGCACCGCAAGGTTTAAAAAATATCGCATGCAAGCAAACTTTCTCTCGGTCGTTTTAATGCCCATCGCCCTCGCCATCATCATGACAGGTTTAGGCTTATCGCTTACCATCGCAGATTTTAAACGGGTCTACGAATACCCTAAAGCAGTTCTCATAGGACTGGTCACTCAGATGATTCTCTTACCGATCATCTGCTTTTTCATCGTGAAAGCTTTAGATTTACCCGCTGAATTAGCCGTTGGTTTAATGCTTTTAGCAGCTGCTCCGGGAGGTCCTTCAGCGAATCTTTATTCACATATTGCCAAAGGCGACGTCGCCCTCAATGTCACCCTCACCGCCCTAAACAGTATTCTTTCCGTCATCTCGATTGCCTTTATCGTGAATCTTTCGATGAAGCTATTGATGCAACAGGATGCGTACATACCCTTGCAATTCTCGAAAGTATTAGAAGTTTGTATGATCGTGATTTTACCCGTTTCGATCGGAATGATCATTCGAAAAAAAGCACCTGGATTCTCCGCGCGATTAGAAGCGCCAGTGAAAGTTTTGTCTGCCATTTTCCTTGCCTTAATCATCTTTTTAGCCGGATGGAAAGAACGCGATCACCTGATGTACGATATTCAAACCGTAGGCTTAGCCTGCCTTTTATTTAATGTGGCCTGCCTTTCGATCGGGTATTATTTGCCCCGTTTATTGAATCTAGACAAGAAGCAAGCCATTGCGATTGGGATGGAAATAGGTATTCACAATGGAACATTGGCCATATTTATTGCCTTAAATGTGATAGGAAATGGTACGATGACGATTCCAGCGGTGATTTATAGCATCATTATGTTTATAACAGCGGCTATTTTTGGGTGGCTAGTGAATTTGCGAAACTAATCTGCGGACTCTGAACTAGCTTTCTTTTTTTCGATTTTTTTAATATTCCAAATATACAGCGTCTCCACCTTCGATCTCGCCCAAGGCGTCTTGCGCAAGAAAGTTAAACTTGATTTGATACTCGGATCGCTCGCAAAGCAATTAATACGGATTTTGCGCGCCATCTCTTCCCAGCCTAACAAATCGACTAGATCGGTTAAAATTTTCTCTAATGTGACGCCATGTAAAGGGTCGTTGCTCATGAGGACGGATTTGAAAACCAAGACGCGTATTCGACATAATTATAGGCCGTCCGCTTGAAAATTTCCGCTGCATCGGGGCTCACATCTTTTAGATATTTGGCTGGATTCCCTGCATAAATGGTTCCTGCTGGCACCCGCATTCCTTGTGTCACGATGGCTCCAGCCGCGATGATAGAACCCTCTTCGATGTAGGCATTGTCCATGATAATCGCTCCCATTCCTATTAGCACATTATCTTCAATGGTACAACCATGCACGATTGCATTGTGCGCGATGGAAACGTAGTCGCCTATTGTGGTGATTGTTTTTTCAAAGGTGCAATGAATAACAGCACCGTCTTGAATATTAGAATAATTTCCGATTCGGATGGAATTCACATCTCCGCGAACGACCGCATTAAACCAGATCGTGCAGTGTTTTCCCGTCTGTACATCCCCCACAATGGTGGCATTAGGTGCGACCCAATTTTCTTCTCCTAAAATGGGGGATACCCCTTTCACTGGTAAGATTAAGCCCATTTTCCTTGCAGTTTGAGTACTTTTTCGATCACATCTCTCACCGCACCACGACCCCCGTTGAAAGGAGAAACGTATTTTACCACTTGGTGCAATTCAGGGATGGCATCTGCTGGAC
>JBIILT010000240.1:0-2902 GCA_044338355.1 Aquirufa sp. | reverse complement strand
TGATATTTGTCTAAATAACTATTAGCTTTTAATCTAGTTGATTTTCTCCAAGCTTTTTGCAGACTACTCACCACTAAAGGAATATAGGCAGCAGTTATTTTCTTCTTTTCTAGTAAGTCTAAGACGAATTCTTCTGTAGATGAAGAATTGCCGATCACTCGTGCGGCCTGCATTTGGACATTCTTGCTAAGCTTGGTATTTGACATTGCTTCAAATAATAGTTGAACTGATTCTTTTTTACCTTGGTAACGTAAAGATTCGATGATGGCTAACTGTTCTATTTCTTTAGCAGCAAAGAATTTGGTGCGAATTAATTCTGAACCGCCTTCGAGATTAAACAAGACTTGACCTGATTTTGTAGGCTCAGTTCCTGATATAATCATAAGCAGGACTCGCTGACTTTCTTCTTTTAACTGGTAGTAATCCACTAATTCGAGGTATTGTTTACCTTCAATCTGTTTCAATAAGTTTGAAAGTACGGTTTTAGCCGCAGGGTTAGTTGAAAAGAATTTTGGTTTTATGTGGCGAACAGACTCTAATTGAGCCGCTAAGTCGTCCGAAAATTTACCCGTCAGGAGTGCAAATAAAGCTTCTGATTTTTGATCCCCGGGCATAAAATCTAAGGCACGGAAATAGGCAGGTGATTTAGTGTTACCTATCAGTTCAATTAATGCAGGAAGAGCCTTTTCTGTTCTTGCTCTCCAAATAACCTGGGCATAACCTTTCGAATTTTCTGGTTTTAATTCAAAATAGGCCGCTAATCGCTCATCCCAATTTCCATCTGCCCCGATACCTAAGGCTTCCAGATACCAACGATCTAGACCCCCATGTCGCATCGCAAGACTTGCCCAAAGTTTATTCACTTCATCTCCGGAAAGATGGCGCAACGCAATCGCTAATTCACGCCTCACGGATGCGTGTTGATCTTTTGCTGCTTTTGCCGCGAGTGCAGACCATTCTGTAAATGGCTTTTGTTTTGCGGCGCGGATGGCCATTGCTTTTAGGTTTGGATTAGCTTGATCGAAAGCTTTTTGGATAAATTCATTCGAACGGGTACCCTTATTCAATACCCAAAATGCCCTGGCTCTAAACCGGGGATTTTCATTCGTGTTAAATTCATTTTCTAATACCATCTCCGCCTTAGTACCCATCTTTTGAAGGGCTTGAAAAGCTAAGAAACGTGTTTCTAAATTAGGGTTTTCTAGGGCCTTTAAGGCTGATTCTGGGGTACTTAGGTCAATTGGAGTTGTTTTGTAGGCGTGTCCTTTAGGAGCAATGCGGTAAATGCGCCCTTTTGCCTGATCACCCGCTTGGTGTCCACCGACGCCTGGATCGTACCAATCTGCGATAAAAAGTGATCCATCTGGTGCGGCAGCCACATCAGCGGGTCTAAACCACTGATCTCGTGAGCTGATTAAATTATTAATTCTTGCCTCATAACCGGCACCCCAAGGGCTTGTTGCATAGGAACGAACCACGTTAGGACCTGCATCGGTATGAATCATTTGATTTTGGAAGATCGATGGCAATAAATTTCCTTCATAAATGATCATCCCGGTAGGTGAACCTGCACCCGTTTGTAATAAATTAGGTACCACGCCCGGGTCATTTAAATGCCAGTGACGTAAAGGAATTTCTTTTTCGAGGTTCGTCCGGTTTACATTCCAGCCTTCTCCCGTCATTTCATCTACATAACCGTAGTTTCCATGCTCGAAAACGGCATTGATTCGTACCCCTTTGTTGCCATCGTCATCATTATCTGATTGCCAAAGAGCCCCATACGAATCAACCGCCACCTCATAATTATTTCTAAAGTTATGTCCTAAGACTTCGACTTGGCTGCCATCTAGATTACAACGAAATGCCATCCCTTGTTTGTATTTCTTCGGTCCGATGGGGTCTCCATCTTGGTCTAAAACTGGATTCCCTTTGGCATCCAACAATTGCTTTCCTTCGTTTCCTATGTTAAAATACAGTTTGCCATCAGGTCCTAAAGTAAACGCATGCGCCCCATGATCATGTTGCTCCCCGCCAATTCCAGAAAACATCACTTCTTTTCGGTCCGCTTTTCCATCCCTGTTATCATCAAACATTTTCCAGATGTACGGGCTTTGGGAAACAATGACCATCGAATCTAAGACTGCGATTCCTAAGGGAGCGTTGAGTTCTTGTGATTGATAAAATACTTTCCGGCTAT
This sequence comes from Aquirufa sp., assembly GCA_044338355.1. Lineage (GTDB taxonomy): Bacteria > Bacteroidota > Bacteroidia > Cytophagales > Spirosomataceae > Aquirufa. The sequence continues at coordinate 705 of JBIILT010000240.1, read as the reverse complement.
CTGCCTGACCGTCCCCATTTGTATCTTCTAAAATGATGATTCGATCGCCTTGAGGATTAGTGGGATTTCCGTTAATACCAGGACGGTAATTATACGCTTCTAACACCCAAACGCGGCCCTTTGAATCTACATCGATATTCGTCGGATTAATGAGCATAGGTTCCACGGCGAAGGGTTTAATTTCGAGACCCTCTGGGACTTGTAGAGTTGAAACCTTTGTTTGGACTGAATCAGCGGTGATTTTTTTTAGCTGTGTCATCTTAGGAATACCTAAGCTAACAAGGCTAATCATCCCACCTAGCAGTAGGAGCGGAGCGTTTTTAGTGATTTTCATAATTCCTTAACGAATAGTTGAAAAGGCAGTAGGGGTCATAAAAACCGACTCAATTTTCTCTATAATCTTGCCGTCTTTTTCTGAGTCAGCTGATGCTTTTTTCCATTTTGGATCATTTCCAAAAGCAGCCCAATTTGCTTTTGCAGCTACTTCAGATGGATGCGCAACAAGGTATACTAATTTGCTTTGAACAGCTGGGTCCTTTTCGATGGTTGTGAAGTAGGCGATGTTTTTGATATCATGCGATTTAAAGATCTTCGTCGTGTGATCTCTGAAACGCGCTAAAATTGCTGGATTTCTACCAGGCAATTGTGTATAGGTACGTAGTTCAAAAACTTGATTTACAGATCCGACAGAAGGTTTAATTTTAG
>JBIILT010000238.1:0-2906 GCA_044338355.1 Aquirufa sp. | reverse complement strand
CTGACAGAGTTAATCAAAATGACAGGAGATGCAGTGAAAGGTAAAGTGGCATTTACTAATTCGTGCGCCATGTGCCATGTAGTTAACAACGAAGGCATAGAATTAGGGCCTAAATTAGATGAAATTGGTTCTAAACTTTCAAAGGAAGGATTATATATGTCCATCTTACACCCGAATGCAGGGATTGGATTTGGCTATGAAACCTTTGAAATAAAGACAAAATCAGGAGATACCTACCTGGGGATTATTTTATCAAAGAACGAAACCGATATTATGTTGCGCCTACCAGGAGGCATGGTCAAAAGCTTTAAAACATCTGCCTTAAAATCCTACAAACAAGTACCTGAGTCTTTAATGCCAGAGGGTTTAGCGGATGGCATGAGCACCACAGAACTTGTTAATCTAATTGAATATTTATCCACTTTAAAGAAGAAATAAGATGAAACGTCGTGATTTTGCTTCCATTTTAGGAGCAAGTTTATTGATTCCTTCCTTTTCAAAAGGTGCGACACTCGCTCGCGAAAAACCATTTGAAATGAACTATGCACCACATTTTGGGATGTTTAAAAACCATGCTGGACCTAATGAACTTGATCAACTACAATTTATGTATGATCAAGGATTCACGGCCTTAGAGGACAATGAGTTAATGGGAAGACCGGTAGCCTTACAAGAGAAAATTGGGGAGAAGTTAGCCAAGCTCAATATGAAAATGGGCGTTTTCGTCATCAAATTCGATGGATTTTTTGATAAACAAACGATGACCACCGGTAAAAAAGAATGGACTGATCTATTCCTTGATTCTTGCAGAAAAGCTGTAGAGACTTCCAAGCGAGTGAATGCTAAATGGGCCACTGTGGTACCAGGTAATTTCACGAGAGACCTTCCTATGGGAATCCAAACGGGAAATGTAATTGATAATCTAAAACGCGCTGCCGAAATCTTAGAACCTGCAGGATTAACCATGGTATTGGAACCTTTGAGCGATAATTCAGACTTATTTTTGCGTTATTCAGATCAAACCTATAGCATTTGTCGTGCAGTGGACTCCCCTTCTTGCAAGATACTTTTCGATATGTACCACATGCAAAGAAATGAAGGAAACCTAATTGCTAATATGGATAAATGCTGGAATGAAATAGCCTATTTACAAATAGGAGACAATCCAGGACGCAAAGAACCCACTACAGGTGAGGTAAATTACCAAAATATATTCAGGCACCTAAAACAAAAAGGATTTACTGGCGTTTTAGGTATGGAACATGGAAATTCAAAATCTGGAAAGGAAGGAGAATTGGCTTTAATCGAGGCGTATCGTAAATCAGATCTTTAAAAGTTTGGATTTACCCAAATTAATTTAGACATTCGCTTAATTATCTAATTAAGATGGACGCAAAATTTAAAGCAATCAACGATCCTACCCGGAGAGAGATCTTGCAGTTCTTGGTTAACGGGCCACAAAATGCCGGAAAGATTGCCAGTCAGTTTGACATGAGCAAACCCAGCATTTCGCATCACTTGGATTTATTGAAGCAAGCAAATTTGATCCAAGCCGTTAAAAAAGGGCAATTTATCGAATACAAACTAGATAAAACTGGATTTGAAACCATTCATGCTTGGTTTCAATCCTTCTCCAAGTATTTTGAATTCCCTAAGCCTAAAATTAGAATCGAAATTTAATCTGTTTTATTATGTCTATTCAACTGCCCAGTACTTTTCAATTTATTCAGAAACACTTACCGGCTAACACAAAAGGCCTAGGTGTAACTACTTTGTCTAAACGTAATTTCTTCCAGTCCATTGGTGATTTTTTTGCGGAGAAATCCGGCAAAAAACGCGTATCCTATGTAGCTGTAACAGATACATCTATCAGTCAATTACATTTTCAAGGGGATGATTTGATCGCTGAAAATCTAATTGAATTAAGTCAATTAGATCATTTTTATGTTTCTGAAGGCCAAACTCCAGACGGAATTATTCACCACTTATCCTGTGATGCAACGGTGATTATTTCTGACAAAAAAATGGAAGACCATCATATTAAAATTCTTCCTTGCTTGTTAGGCGAGAATGCTAGCAATGTGCAAGTCATACAAAGCATTCAATGGGCACAAGAGTCGAAGAAAGCTATCACTGAAATCCTAAAAGGTTGGCCGGAGCAAATAGCAAAGAACAAAGCAAAAATAGCAGAGGAAGCAGCGAAAAGAGCAGCGGCAGAAGCGGCGGAAGAAGCAGCAAAAATAGCAGCAGCAGAAGAAGAAGCAGCAGAAGCAGCGAAAGTGACTGAAGAATAATTGTTACTCAGTCACTTTTTGATCGACATTTAGATCAAATAATTCCTTGGAGGTAAGGGCTACGATACTTACTAACACCATCGTTACCCCTGCACCAATCAGAACAGAAGGCACAGTGCCGAACAACTTCGCGGCTACTCCTGATTCAAAAGCACCCAATTCATTGGATGTGCTGACAAAAACCCCATTTACAGAAGATACGCGCCCTCGCATCTCATCGGGCGTATAGTAACGCAAAACCGTTTGACGAATAACGACTGAGATAGAGTCAAAAGCTCCCGTAAAAAACAAAGCCGTCACGGAAAGCCAAAAATTAGTCGACACCCCAAAGACTAAGGTAGCTAGACCAAAACCCGCAATGGCCAAAATCAAGTTTCTCCAGGCATGTTTCAGGGGTGGAAAATAAACCAATGTAACCATCGTCACAACAGCTCCCACCGAAGGAGCTGCTCTCAATATTCCCAAACCCTCCGCTCCAACTTTTAAAATGTCTTCTGCGAAAATGGGCAAGATGGCTATGACACCTCCAAAAAGGACAGAGAATAGATCTAAAGAAATGGAATACAGGATGATTTTAGTCTTAAATACATACGCAATCCCCTCTCTCAAACT
>JBIILT010000239.1:0-2906 GCA_044338355.1 Aquirufa sp. | reverse complement strand
TAAGCCGTGGGGGTTTAAGTTTTTACGTGATTTGGAGTTCAATCCGAGTGGATTGGCTTCTTTTGTCGAACCTCGCCATCCGTCACAATTGTATGAAGCGCTTTCTTGCCTGCTTTTGTTTTTCATTTTACTGTACCTATGGAATTTAAAAAAAGCAAAGGTACAAGAGGGCTCACTAACAGGTATTTTTATGATTTTCGTGTTTACTCTGCGTTTTTTCTATGAATTCTTGAAGGAAAATCAGAGCTCATTTGAAGATGGTTTAAGTCTGAATATGGGTCAAATTTTGTCCATTCCCGCCGTTCTTTTTGGAGTCGGTGTTCTTTTATATGCAAAACGTAAAACTACTTAGTGTAGTCAAAACGCAACTTGGATAGATTAGGAAAGTGCTTTTTAGGACGATTTAGCTCGTATTCGTAGATCACTTCACCCAGGTTTTTGTAGAACGGAAATCCGATAGAGTCATAATCGTATTTTTCGTCATTGAAGATTTCGTCTTCATTACATAGCAGAACAGCCGTCACGATGAATTCGATATTTTTGTCAAAATCTACCACATAGGCATTGTCTAATAGGAAACCATAAGCATCTCCTACTTTATTGAAAATTCGAATGGAGGGATTTAATGTCGCCTTCTTTTCCGACCCATAATACAAGAATTTACAATAGGTGGCGAACTCCTCCTGATAAACGGGGTCTTTCGATTCCGTCGGATACATCGACATGTACCGATACAGAAATTGATAATCCTCTTTCGAAATTTTGAATTGATCTTTTTTAGCAAAAGCCTCTGGTAGCATTAATCGCTGCAAAAATAGATGCTGAGCATGCAAAGGGTAGGCATTTTTTAAACTAAAATCTAAAGGATGATCTTCTACTTTACCTGCGTCATTCATGGTTCCTTTTCCGATCAAAATGGGAGTTTCAGCACTATATGGCGCGTCATTAAATGCCTCCTTTTGATGGTAAACAACTTTTCCTGAAGCATCTACTAGTTGGATGGGGTTTGTGTATTGATTTTCTAACCTGGGTAGGGCAGTTTGTAAACGGTGGGTGAGTCTTATACCCTTAAATCCTTTTGAAAGCATGGATTCGTTGAAATGTCTTTGGCCTAAAAATTCATATAGACGATTATAAGCCTCGTTATCAGATACTAATAAAATCTTTTTGATATAGTGCTCCACGCTGGGAAAACCCGATTTTGCGGAGGAATCGGTCTTTATTTCAAGCTGGGATGGGCGGTTTTTAAGCGTATATAGGGAAGTTGATTTATCAATTTTTAAGGCGTTTAGTTTTTCTAAGGCCAAAACACTAGCCGCTAATTTGACCGTACTCGCTGGGTAGAAATATTCGGTTGAATCTGACCGATAGGAATAGGTTGTCAGTGTTGGTTTATTTTTCGCATTTCGATCAATCTGGGTATAGAGGATTTGGAGCCGGTATTTTTCAGGATTATCCGTTAGTTTCTTGAATTTATCCGGATGAGAAAGTAATAGCTTCTCTAGGATATTAGCGGGTTTTTGAGCGAATGTACTCATGCTAATCGTTACGTAGATTAATAGTAAAAACAGGAATTTAGGCATAGCATTTGATGGCATCTGTAATCGTATCAATATCTTCTAATGTCAGAGAGGTAGGCAATATAGCCCGGCAAACGGGAGGCGCACTGATATCTGGATAGGCAAATTTGTTCACTAAAATGCCAGATGATTTTAGGTGTTCGAATAGGCCTGGGGCTTTGGAACAAAAGGCAGGATAACCTGCTTGGAAAGTAACTGCCACCTCAAAACCCTGTAGTTTTTCTGCGAAACGATCTGCCAAGACTTTACTCTTTTGACTTTGCTCTTTATAAGCCTCCATCGATTTCAATCCTGCCTGACAAAAAGCAGGATTAGGAGGAGATGAACCTACCCAAAAGGAGTCTTTCTTCACTTCTTCGATAATTTTTTCAGACCCTAAAATGACCCCAGCGGGCAAACCAAATGCTTTAGAAAGAGAGGCCGTTTGAAGTAATTGACCAGCACATGGAAGGTGAATTTCTTGAATGCCCACTCGGTGAGACTCGTCAACGATTAAGTAATTACGTGGGTCCATCGCTTTTGCAAACGAGAAATCAAAGGTATTAATCCAAGGAGTACCGATGCCGTCTGAAGCTAAAATTTGTTCTTTTTGATGGCTAGAGATCCAATCAGAATAATTTCCGGCGAATGGTTTGTAGGGGTGGCGCCACAAGGCAGGGTGTACCTGAGGAGCTAGGTTTAAAGTTAATCCTTTTTGTTGTGCGAATTGGACGGCGATTTGGGCGGCAGCTAGACCGGAAGAACATAGGGCAGCTGATTCTACCCCAAAATGGGAAGCTAAAGCCTGTTCAAAATCCTCCCAAACGCAGAATTGTAAATTGTTGCGACGGGAGCTGCCGAAGTTTTGGGAATATTGTTCAATTCCTTCTTTTAGGGCATTTTGAAAGGTAGGATGTGCACCAATATCCAAGTAATTCGTACCTCCTAACCAAAGGTATTCGGCTCCTTCAAAGACTATTTTCCGCCCCGGAATGTGATTTTCTGTTAACGAATAGCTCATAGCAAAGTGGCACCAGTTCCGGGTATATGGGAATAGGAAACCACCCCATAATCGATGGTAATTCCTGTTGAAATCGTATCCTCTACTAATAAACAACCGTCCATGTCTACGTAATCTAATAAGGGAAGTAATTGTGCTATCGCAGAACATCCGATCGTCGATTCGGTCATGCAGCCTACCATCACTTTCAGTCCAAGAGTTCTGGCTTTTTTGATCATGCGTAGGGCAGGAGTCAATCCGCCACACTTCATTAATTTAATATTAATACCATGAAAATAGCCGGCGCATTTTTCTACATCTGACTCCAGAATACAGCTTTCGTCTGC
>JBIILT010000105.1:0-5682 GCA_044338355.1 Aquirufa sp. | reverse complement strand
ACGTTGCCTAAGGTGATGATGGCAGACGAACCGCTACCTGGTTTATTTAAGCCTTGGTATAATTGTCTTAATCTGCTGACAATACGAACAGAGGCAGCATCTACACTTAATCCATTCACATAAATAGGGCTAAGGTTTAGAATTTTAATGGTTCCCTCTGGACTGACGGTGACATTGTAATTGTCCATTACCTCACCAAAAATATCGATATTTAGTTCATCATCAGGTCCTAAGGTATAGTTTACCGGAGTGGCTATACGAAGGTCTGGTTCGAAGTTTAATTTTTTATTGTTGAAAAGGTTCGCGCCGTAAATGATTTTTTTAGGCAATTTAGTGGAATCTATCTCCTCTTCTTCATCCATTTCAGAGTCTTCAGAATCCTCTTCCTCGCTATTTTTACTTGTTTTTTTCTTCGTGCTTAGCTTCCCAGAAACTTTACGTTTAGAGGGCGTTTTGCTTTTAGAGGTAGTTGTTTTTTCCTTCGTTTTAGTTTCACCTAATTGGGTTAAACGGCTTCGCATTTTAGCAATATCTGCTGAGGTGTAGCCTTGAGCTTTTGCTGCTTTCTCTAATTGAGCTTCTGTCATACCACTTGATTGTGCTCGTTCGAAGAAGGTAGCAATTTCCTCATCACTTAAATCTTCCACTTTTCGTTTTGCTTGACTGAAAGCCGCGTGGACCAAAACTAAAAAAGAAAGGGTTAAAAGAAGTCGACTGAATAATTTCATGTAGCTTAATGGAGAGTTAAATAATAACAATAACAGCAAAATTACCTATTTTTTCCTATATCTATCGATTTGTTGGCAGGTATTTATTTATGGGTAAAACCTAAAATTTAGGACAAGCTAAACTTCTGCTCAGACTTTTATCGTATTTGTTAGGGAATAAATTAAATCCAAACACATAAGATAGGGTGATTTCATGGGCTCCACCGGATGGAGCAAGGTTAGAAAGGGTGAAATCATAAGAGTATCCTATCGCAAATTTATCTTTTCTAAATCCAATTAATCCGGTCATTGATTCGCGCATATCTAATTTTTCAACCGAGGGTAGACCTATGGGAAAATTTCGATACCAAACGCCTATTACCAAGGGCGCGACAGTTAAATAGGTCCCCACATCTAATTGACTAAACATACCTTGTTTTTTGAAGTGAATGATGGGGCTAATACTTTTCTCGTAGTTTAAGGCATTCTCTGGATCATTACCTTCGTAGCTTGAATTTCCTAAAGCTATTTTGGTCCCCATTTGTACACTTAATCTCATATCGAGAGCGGAAGTTGAATTGCTAACTAAAGATTGATTGGGTTGGTTTAGGTGATGGGCACTGACACCAATCCAGTGTTTGCCAGAGTATAACATGGATCCTACTGATAAATCGACATAGGAGGGATTGGTGAAATTGGGCGTCTTGGGGATAATATCGTTCGATGAGGCGTCAATCCCTCCAGAACCTAAATACCCGGCTAATTGATCCCCGAAAACCAAGTTTTCTGGAGATAAGCTTCTGTTAACATAGGCCCCTTGCATTCCCATGGATAAAGAATAATCTTCGGTAAGGGAGATGTGGTAGGCATATTGTAAGGCAAGGCTGCTGGTCGTTAGGGCAGAAAACTGAGAATCAGAAGTGATTAATAAGCCGAGTCCACTTTTGTATTTTTGTATACCAATATCAACAGACATAGCGGAAAATTGGTAATTGCTCGTTAAATTAGGCCACTGATTGCGGTGCATTAAATTAACGTTTACATTGTTTGAAATTCCGGCGAAGGCTGGATTCATGTTTAACGGTAATGCATAGTTCTGAGTTACCTGGGGATCTTGCGAATACCCCATAAATGGAATGAAAACAGCTAGAGTGAATAAATAACGTAGTCTCATTTTTTGAATACCTTTAAAGGTAACTCATGAGCAAGCAATTTACGTTCAAGTCGTATGAAAAACAATTTTTGGCAATTTAAAATAATGAACAGAAAAATCGTTGTCTCCGTGTTATTGCTTTTCTGCTCCTTGAGTTTATCTGCTCAAGATATTGTCATTCGTAATACGTGTATTACTAAATGCGCCTATTGCAGTGATTCGACTTCGGTGGATTCTACCGTTTTTGAATATGCAAAGCCACTTGCGTCGCCGACCAGTGTCAAATTCAATTGGGTGTTTCGAAAGGCGGGTTCTGATAATAGTTATTCAACAGTTCTTGGTAGTTCAGATAAGCGATCAGGTAGGTTCAAATTTTGTGAAAAAGGGGATTATGCGGTTGACTTATACTTGAATGGAAGTATCGCCTATTCAAAGTTTAAATTTAAGATTGGTTTTGTAGCACCGATTGTTTTAGGCCAAGATAGCACGAAGGTGGATACTACGATTTGTAAAGGAGATAAAATCACATTACGAGTCAAAAATCCGTTAGCCTCTTATTCTTATTTATGGTTTCCTAAAGGCGAGACGACTGATTTTATTTCAGTGGATAAGTCGGGTTGTTATTCGGTCAAAGTGACGGACTCTAACTCTGGGTGTAGTTCAGAGGGTAATTTGGAGGTTATAGTTTGCGGGGAAATTCCTCCTCCAGCATCTCCGCCAGACAATACCTGGTATTTTGGAGAGAAGGCCGGGCTCAATTTTGGTCAAGGGGGAACTCCGGCCCCTAAAGCGGGCAATCCGATTCCTATAACAAATGAAGCTATTGCAAAAATCAATGATACAAAGAATAATATACTTCTATTCTCTGATGGGAAAAAAGTGTATGATGCGAAATTCAATGACCTCATTCCAGGTAAAAATTTAGCGGCAGAAGCTAACTCGCAGGGCTTGGTGATCATTCCTAAGGCGACATGCAAAGGATGCCAAGCAGAATATTATGTGATTTATACAAAGAGAAATATCTTTAATGAAAGGCAAATCTTTCAATCGACTATAGATTTTAAATTAAATGGAGGTAAAGGAGGGATGAGCGTGGAAGGATCAATGCTTTCGGCAACGAACACATCCACTAGAATGGTTTCAATGCCATTAGCAGAAAATTCCTCTTTATTGTTTACTCAGGATCTGTTAAGTGGCAATATTCGCTCCTTTAAAATTTCTAATACAGGCATTTCAGCACCCATTTTAAGTTTATCTAAGGCTAGTTTTTCGGCAACTAGCTTAGCAACATCGACAATGAAGGTTAGTCCTAATAAGCAATTGTTAGCCATTTCTAATGCAGGTTCGCCACTCAACAAGATAGAATTGTATAACATTGATACTCTTTCTGGAAAGGTCAAACATAAGGTTTCCATCTCCCTTGGATCTTCTACCAAGCAACAGGTATATGGGCTTGATTTCTCCAAGAATAGTAAGCTGATCTATGCCTCTTTGAAAGGAGTAGGAGTAGCGGATACGTCCTCAATTGTACAAATGGATATTTCAGCCAATGATTCTACAACTTATGAGGCAACAAGAAAAACAGTAACGGGTTCAAAAATAGTAAAGAAAATAGGAGCTATTCAGCCAGATCCGGTCAATGGTACTGATCTTTATGTGGCAATTTTAGACCAAACCTCTTTAGGGAAGATTACGTCCATTGATGGCGTGGTAGGTACACCATCTGGGGCCAGTTTTACTTTGAGTGGAGCGGCACTTCCAGCGGGGTCTAAAAGTAAATTAGGTTTACCAGCTTCCTATTCGGTTACATCAAATGATGGAAAAGGAATTTCGATTCAGCAGTCCTGCTTTGGTTTGAATTATTCCTATAAATTGACGGGAAAACTATGCGATCCAATTGAGAACACGAAAGTGATTTGGAACATTTACAAGACAACGTTAGATCCTGTGAGAAACTTAAATGGAACTATTGTGCCGCTAAATCCAGCAACGACTCAAATTTTTACTTTTACTGGTGATAGCGTTAATTATGCTTTTAATGATAACGGTACTTACGTTGTAACAGCCAAGGTTTCCAATAAGTGTGTAACTGATTCTCTATTGGACGCACAGAAATTCGAAATTGAATTATTAAAACCATTCACGCTTCCGAGTGAATTTACAGTCATATGCAAGGAGACGACGGAAATTAAAGCGGATGATGTTCCACCCATCACCGGATTAACGTATTTATGGAGTACGAAAGCAACGACAGATAAAATAACGGTAAATAAACCGGGTGGCGCTTTTGATTTAACCATTAAGGACCCTGTAAGTGGGTGTAGTTTAACCAAGGCTACTCAAGTGAATTTCACAACCAATAGTCAGTTCGATCCTCCGAAAGATTTATTTATTTGTGATGACAATGTGAATGCTGCGGCGTTTAAGGAAAATGTCACTTTTGTTGAATTGAAATTACCTGTGCCGGCCTCTAGTTTGAAATCGATTGATTGGGCGGGAATTCCTAGTGGGGCAAATAAGGATAGGGTGCAAGTCACACAATCAGGCAGCTATGTTTGTACCATCATAGATCGAGATGATTGTGAATTAAAAATTACCTTTATTGTCCAGGATAAATGCGCGCCTATCATGCAAATGCCATCTGCTTTCACTCCGAATGACGATGGAAATAATGATTATTTTAGACCCGTTGGAAATTTTGAAGCACTTTCTTCTGGGACTGCTAGCGTAGTGAAAGCTCGAACCGTGATTGAATCGTTTGAGATTTTTAATCGCTGGGGTGAGATGATTTACTCCAATAGTGCGATAGACTCTTCTTGGCTAGGTTGGGATGGGAAAATCAATGGGACTAAAGTTCCACAAAACACCTATGCCTATCGATTAAAGTATTCTTCTATCGATATGCCGGAAATGGGCGTGATGGAATTAAGGGGAACGGTGGTTATTGCCTATTAATAGGCTCTCACTTCGATACCTTTCATGAAGTTAACGAACGCTTTATTCACCACTTGATTACCGCCTGGTGTAGGGAAGTTACCCGTGAAATACCAGTCACCTAAGTGGTCAGGGCAAGCTACGTTTAAGTTCGCTACTGTTTGGTATACAATCGAAAGTTCAGCTTTTAAACTTTTAGGACGAACGATCTCCGCGATTTTATCTGAGATTTCCTCGTCTGAGAAAGGGGCATAAATGGCCTTGACAAAGTTCTCTTGCTCTGCGGTGCCATTTTCTAGCGCATTCAGGCAACGTAAATTCACCTCGTCTAAAATGTTCTCTAAGCCGCGTTCTTGCAATAAGGCTAATGCCGCACGGAAAGCAACGAATTCCTTCATTTTCGACATATCGATTCCGTAGCAATCTGGGTAGCGAATTTGGGGAGCTGAGGAAACGATGACTATTTTCTTAGGGGATAATTTATCCAATAATTTCAGGATGCTTTTTTCTAATGTTGTTCCGCGAACGATGGAATCATCAATGATGACCACTGAATCTATCTCTTTATTGATTACCTCGTAGGTCGTGTCGTAAACGTGTGCCACCATGTCGTCACGCTGATCATCTGAGGTGATAAATGTACGTACTTTGACGTCTTTAGAGATGAGTTTTTCGACACGCGGACGGAAGGTTAATAGCTCTTCTAATTCTTCTTCGAATAGGATGCCGTCCATGATGGCTTTTTTACGTTCTTTAGCCAAATGGTCTTCAAGCCCATCAATCATTCCAAGGAAAGCTGTTTCTGCCGTGTTCGGAATGTAGGAGAAGACCGTATTCTTCAGGTCATGATGAACCTCCGCTAAAATTTGAGGGATCAATAATTGCCCT